>NZ_CM132929.1:1092500-1335000 GCF_054031195.1 Algorimicrobium bowmanii | reverse complement strand
ATGTCGTGGTGGCCATATACCAAATACAGGTATTGTTAAAGCTATTAAGATATTAAGTGTAGCGGGTGCATATTGGAAAGGTGACGAAAACAATCAGCAACTTACACGTGTATATGGTATTTCATTTCCTAAACAAAAAGAACTTACAGAGTACCTACATTTATTAGAGGAAGCAAAAAAACGCGATCATAGAAAACTAGGTAAAGAATTAGGTCTATTTACTTTTTCTCAAAAAGTAGGACAAGGTTTACCATTATGGTTACCTAAAGGAGCAGCATTACGTGAACGCTTAGAGAACTTTTTAAAGAAAGCTCAGAAAAAAGCAGGGTATGAAATGGTAGTAACACCACATATTGGACAGAAAGAACTATATGAAACTTCTGGTCACTACGCTAAATACGGGGAAGACAGTTTTCAACCTATCACGACACCTAAAGATGGTGAGGAGTTTTTATTAAAACCGATGAACTGTCCACACCATTGTGAAATATATAATAGTAGTCAATGGTCCTATAAAGATTTACCAAAACGTTTTGCTGAATTTGGAACTGTTTACAGATATGAACAAAGCGGTGAATTACATGGTTTAACACGAGTACGTGGATTTACTCAAGATGATGCACATATTTTTTGTACACCAGATCAATTAGATGCGGAATTTAAAGAGGTAATAGATTTAGTACTTTATGTATTTGGATCTTTAGGCTTTGAAAATTTCACAGCTCAGGTTTCTTTAAGAGACCCTGAAAATCCAAATAAATATATAGGTAGTGATGAAAATTGGGAAAAAGCTGAAGCTGCAATATTAAATGCTGCTAAAGATAAAAACCTAAACTATGTAGTAGAAACAGGTGAAGCAGCTTTTTATGGACCTAAATTAGACTTTATGGTTAAGGATGCATTGGGCAGACAATGGCAATTAGGTACTATACAAGTTGATTACAATTTACCTGAACGTTTTGACCTTACATATAAAGGTAGTGATAATGAAGTGCATCGTCCAGTTATGATACACCGTGCTCCATTTGGAAGTTTGGAACGTTTTGTAGCTATTTTATTAGAACATACTGCAGGAAATTTCCCGTTATGGTTAGTGCCTGAACAAGTTATTGTTCTATCTATTAGTGAGAAATATGAAAAATACGCGAAAAAAGTTTTAAATTTGCTAGAAAATAACGAAATTCGCGCATTAATTGACAATAGAAATGAAACGATGGGTAAAAAAATTCGGGAAGCCGAAATGAAAAAAATCCCATACATGATTATTGTTGGTGAGCAAGAAGAACAAGAAGGTAAAATTTCTGTCCGACAGCACGGGGGTGAAGATCTTGGCATGATTTCTGTACAAGACTTTACTGACATATTAAATACAGAAGTCAACAAAACATTAAAGAGTTTTTAAAAAAAATAAGTTAAACTAAAATTATAAGGCCATAGCAATACGTAGAAGAAGACAAGCTCCTCGAAGAGTGAATCAAGAAGATCAGCATAGAATCAACGCTAAAATCAGGGTTGAAAAAGTGCGTTTAGTAGGTGATAATGTAGAAGTTGGAGTATATCCAACCAAACAAGCATTGGCAATAGCCGATGAGCAAGGACTTGACCTTGTTGAAATATCTCCAAAAGCAGATCCTCCTGTTTGTAAAGTGATGGATTATAAAAAGTTTCTTTATGAACAAAAGAAGCGAGAAAAAGTTTTAAAAGCAAAAGCTTCAAAAGTTGTTGTTAAAGAAATTCGTTTTGGTCCTCAAACAGATGATCATGATTATGAATTTAAGAAAAAACATGCTGAGAAGTTTTTAAAAGAAGGCGCCAAATTAAAAGCATTTGTCTTTTTTAAAGGGCGTTCGATTGTTTTTAAAGAACAAGGACAAATATTATTGTTACGTTTAGCTCAAGATCTTGAAGATTTAGGAAAAGTAGAACAGATGCCTAAATTAGAAGGAAAGCGTATGACAATGTTTATTGCTCCTAAGAAATCAAAATAAATCCTGATATTCAGGTTTAAAATAGTAAGCGAAATAACTTAAACTAGGAAGAAATATGCCTAAAATGAAAACAAAATCTAGTGCCAAGAAAAGATTTAAACTTACTGGTACTGGTAAAATTAAAAGAAAGCACGCTTTTAAGAGTCACATCTTAACAAAGAAATCTAAGAAGCGTAAGCTAAAATTGACTCATGATGGCTTAGTACATAAGGCAGATGAGGACAATATTAAAACTATGTTACGTTTAAAGTAAAATACGTTTTAATCGGTTAAAACAAATTACAAACCCTGGAGTTAGGCTCAAAAAAGTATCTGAAAAAGATCGCCTACTACAAAAAAATTTTAAATTATGCCAAGATCAGTAAATTCTGTTGCCAAAAGAGCCAGAAGAAAAAAGGTGCTTAAACAAGCAAAAGGTTACTTCGGACGTCGTAAAAACGTTTGGACAGTAGCAAAAAATGCGGTTGATAAAGCGATGCAATATTCGTATAGAGACCGTAGAGTAAAAAAGAGAACATTTCGTGCATTATGGATTCAACGTATTAACGCTGGAGCTAGACAACACGGTATGTCTTACTCACAGTTTATGGGTAAATTAAAAGCTAATAATATCGAATTAAACCGTAAGGTTTTAGCTGATTTAGCTATGAATAACCCAGAAGCATTCGCAGCTGTAGTAAACAAAGTAAAATAAGGCGTTTCGCCTATTGTAAAACATATTTCGCTTATTAAAAAACCAGTTCTTAATTGAACTGGTTTTTTTTATGCCCTTAAACAAAAACAGCGACATCATTAACGATGTCGCTGTTATTTGCCTATTAATTAAATCCCCTAAATCTAATTAACATAAATGAATATGACGTATGTCATATAAACTAATAGCTTATGACTGCAAACTTAGTGCGAAATAACTGTAGTACAAATAAATTGTTTCGAAATACAGAATACTGTATGTAAACGGTTATTTAAACTGTTTTGCATAAGTTCTTGATAACGGTATTTCTATATCTCCTATATAAATAGATTGACTTGTAATCCGTTTAATTTTTTGCGAATTAATAATGTAAGATCTATGTGACCTCTTAAAAGTCTTACTATCCAATTGGTCTGAAATAGTTATCAGAGCTTGTCTTATGGTATATTTTTTAGAAGTAGTATATATTGTACTGTAATTACCTTCTGCTACAATATAGTTTATATCGGAATAGTCTAAACTTACAGAATCATACCCATCTTTAAACTGAAACTTACTGTTCTCTTTTTTATGAATAGCTAAACTTATTGAGGCTAATAAATCAACTTTTTTAATAGGTTTAGTAAGGTAAGCATGTGGGTTGGTATTGAAAGCTTCATTCATTAAAGCAAGATCATGTTGACCTGTAACAAATATCACTGAAACTCCCCTATTCTTATTTTTAGCTAATTTTAACCCTGAATTAGTTCCATTAAGATTTATATCCATAAGAATTATATCAGGCACAAATGTCTCCATTAAATTTAAAGCTTCAATTTCTTCATTAGCTACTTTAATATTTGTGAATTTTTCTTCATCTAAAAGTTCAAAAATATAATCTGAAATAAGAATTTCATCTTCAACAATTAAAATTTTTGTTCCTAAAATTTTATTCATTTATGTGCTTTTTTTTAAAAGTAAATAAAAATCCTTTTACCGTAGAAATCGTGTAGTCAACTTTTAACTGTCTAGCAAGTTTATCTATTAGTTTGGGCTTAACTATATTCGGGGACTCAGACAGACCATTATCTTTGTATATAAATACGATCTGATCATTTTCAAGTGTTAATTGAAAATCTATAATTTTGTTTTGATCATCAACAAAAGCATGCTTTATAGAATTAATACAAAGTTCAGTTAATAATAGACCAAAATACATAGCATGATCAGCTGGAATATTAACCAAATCAATATTGAAATTAGCATGAATGCCATTTGCTTCAAATAAGTCTATGAAACTAGCTTTAACATCATTTAGATAGTTTGAAGCATCTATTTTGTTTTTATCTTCATTTTTATAAAGATGCTTATGCAATGTTGATATAGCTTCAACTTTAGTAAGGATGCTTTGTAATTGAATCTTTTCTAATTCATTCGACTTTTTTAACTGATCGGTTATAAGGATCACTACAAGTTGTAAGTTATTATTAATACGGTGATTAGCTTCACTTAATAAAAACTCATTCTCTTTAGACAGATTTTGCAGTTTAGTACTGGTATTACGTTCTTTTTTCAGAAAATACAATACCAATACAACAATTAGTGTGGCTAAAAAGAATAAAGAAATACTAATGTAAAGTTTAACTGTATTTGATGCTAACGCTTTATTTTTATTAGCTAATTCTAAATTACTAATGGCTATTTCATGCTCCTTTTCAGACAATTTATATTTTTCCTCCAATTCAAATAAAAACTTACTATGTTCCTTTTTGTAATATTCATCGGTTAGTTTTAATCTTATTTTTAAATATTTGTAAGCATTATTTATGTCTCCTAACGTTTCATAGTAGTTTCTTATATTATCGGTAAATAAAATTTCACCATAAAAAAGGTTGTTAGTTTTAGCAAAAGCTAGTGCTTCTTTACTTTCTTTTAAACCTTTTTCATACTCTTTGTTCTTAAATAAAACACGTGAATAATTTATATAAGCATCTACTTGTTGTTGGATAAGACCATTTTGCTTGGCATAATCTATTAACCATTCCAAATAACTAATGGCTTGATCAAATTCAAATCGGTTCTCATAAACACTTGAAATTTCTAAAGAAGCAGAAAAAACACCTTCTTTATCTCCAATTTGTTCCGATAATTCTAAAGCCTTGTTAGCATATATATAGGTAGAATCTTTATTAAAAGTGTACTCGGTAAATAATGCTGCTTTACGTCCATAAAATTTTGCTTGCCATTTTTTATCTATAGATTCCGATTTAAGAATTTTTTCAGCCACATCTAGATGCTTTGTAGCATCACTATAGAGTGTTCTTTTTCGAAAAAACTCAATCATTTTTACATGATAGAGAAACTCAAGCTTAGGATCTTGTAATTCCTGTGATATTTGTTTCGCTTTTATATAATATTCCCCTGCTTCTTTATATTCAAGCTTTAACTTATGAATCTCGGCTAAACCAATTAAAATATAAAATGTTTGTACTTTACTATCAGATACGGAAAGATTATCAATAAAAAAATTGTTTGCTTCCAGTAATTTATTCTGATTAATTAACTGCTGCCCATGATTAATTATACTATCATTTTGTGCATTAATAGTACAAAAAAACAGCAAAAAAAGTAGGCTTAAAATATACCTCATATTATATATTATACATTTTTATTTCTAACCAAAAGGAATTGCATATGAACATGAATTAACGCTGTATTGAAGATATTTTATAAAGCTATAATTCCATGTTAAAACCACATAAAACGCTCTAGGTCTTTTGCTTTTTCTTTCTAGCTGCAGGAAATAATACATTGTTAAGGATTAACCTATAACCTGGAGATGTAGGATACAGATCTAGTTCCGTTTTAGGATCACCTACTTTGTGCGTATAATCTTCAGGATCATGACCGCCATAAAAAGTAAAAAAGCCTTTCCCTTTTATACCATGAATGTATTTGGCTTCACCATTTGTTTTGTTTTCACCTAAAACAATTACATTCGATTTAATTTGTTCACGATTATAAGATGTTGTTTGCCCCATAAACCCTTTAACTAAAGCTGTATGATTTTGGCAAAGCATAGTTGGTATGGGATCCCATTTTGCAGAAAAATCCATTAATGTAAAATAATCTGTCATTTTAGGTATACGACGTTTACTAGTCATATCTATTGAAGAAAACTCGTATACATTTGGATTTCGCTCCAGAATATAATCTTTAAAAGCGAAGGTTCTGTTATAATCAATTTTATTTTGATAGTTTGCTTCACTTGCATCACCATCAAACATAGGTTCACAAATATCCACACCATCAGCAGAGAGTGCAATATCAAAACTATCTGTAGCACTACACATAGCAAACATAAAACCGCCACCAATTACATACTCCCTAATTTTATTAGCAACAGCCAATTTCTCTTGAGATACTTTTGAATACCCTAATTTATTAGCTAGATTTTCTGCAGATTTCTTTTCATCTATATACCAAGATGCCGTTCTATAATTAGCATAAAATTTCCCATACTGCCCCGTAAAATCTTCATGATGTAAATGCAACCAATCATATGCTAAAAGAGCATCGTTTAAAACCTCCTCATCATATATAGTCTCATAAGGAATTTCAGCATAAGTGAGTACCATTGTTACGGCATCATCCCAAGGTAATTTACCCTTTGGTGTATAGACAGCAATTTTAGGTGCTTTTTCTAAAACTACAGATTCCATATTTTTACTCGGACTCGTAATTTCGGTTAGAATAGCATTAGCTTTAGAATTTGAAAGTATTTCAAAAGAGACACCACGAATTTGGCACTCACGACGAATACGATCGGTATCTGGCAATAAAAATGAACCTCCACGATAATTTAAAAGCCAATTAACCTTTATCTGATTACTCAATGTCCAATAAGTAATACCGTAAGCTTTTAAATGGTTTTTTTGACTTTCGGCATCCATAGGAATCAAAACAAAAGATGCAAAACTATTTAAGCTAAATAAAAACAGTATAAGAAATGTTAACTTTTTCATAGTTGAAAGATACAGAAATTATAAAGTTTTATAAACGGATACGAATGCTAATTTTTCCCTGATAATAATTTAGCAATAACCTGAGTACTTTCAAATTGTTCCAACATAATTTTTAAGAATACGGTAATTGGAATAGCCATAATTAATCCAGGAACTCCCCAAATAAAGCCCCAAAGCATTAGCATAACTAAAACCGTAATTACATTTAAAGAAAACGATTTACCCATAAAAATAGGTTCTAATATGGTACCAAAAAGCACTTGAACTCCTGTTATAGAAAGTACAAAAAACAATAATGTGCTTGTAGGATCTAATTCGATAAACGCAAAAGCAGATAATAAAACGACCGTGATTATTGAACCAACCATTTGAACAAAATTGATAAGAAAGGCAAATAAACCCCAAAATATTGGAAAACTAACATCGAAAAATACACAAGCTAAACCGGTTCCAATACCTGTTGCTAGACTAACACCAAACTTAACCTTCACAAACTTAATAAGGTCATTTTCAATTTTAATAAAAGTTTTAACTGAAGTATGTTTTAACTTTAACAGTGTACTATTAAGTACTTTTTGAATATTGATAGATTCGGCTAACCATAAAACAACAAAGAAAACTGTCATTAAAATCATAGTTACCGTTTTTCTAACAAAATCGATAGTAACGCCTAATGTTTCTTCATGTATAAACTTCTTAAATAAACTCTCTTTACTATCTACTTGAATACCAAAAGTCTCTTTGGCTTCTAGTAATAGTGCATCGAATTTCTGTTCAGCTTTAACAAAAAACTCAGTCTCAGAATTTAGAATTTCATGACCAGATATTTTTACAAGCTCTATCCCTACCTTCATTCCTAATGCAATAAGAATCATGACAATAATGATACTAACTGCTTTGGGAATATTTTTTCTACCCAACCAACGCATTAGTGGTAAAAACAATAAAGCTAAGAACATTGAAAAAATCAATGGAATAAAAATAAAGGAAAGTGTCTTAAGTAAATAAAACACCAACGGTATTACGATGATCGATAATAAAATATTTGTTGTACGTAATTGATTCATAGAGCCCTTATTTATTGAAAATGCAAAATTAAGGCAAAATCATGTTATGCCTAACAAAAACGGTCAATAAATTTAATTAAAATTACGGAATAATTCTAGCTTAAAATAAAGCCCTTGAAATATTAAAATGGTACCTCATTCTCGTCTGGAGGACCAAAAGCATCACTAGGTGATGGTGATGGGAAATGATCTGTTTTAAACGCATTGTCAGCTGTATTCTCATTCATTTTAGAATGGAACTCATGATCAAATGGTGTATCAAAATCATCTAGATTATCAAACTTACCAAGGTTACCAATAAATTTCAATCGAATATTATCTAGACCACCATTCCTGTGTTTAGCTATAATAAACTCGGCTTGTCCTTCTGTAGGAGAGCGTTCATCATCATCCCATTCGTCAATTTTATAATATTCCGGACGGTAAATAAAACTTACAATATCGGCATCTTGCTCAATAGCTCCAGATTCACGTAAATCAGATAGTAAAGGACGTTTACTACCACCACGTGTTTCTACAGCACGCGATAATTGTGATAATGCAATAACCGGAACACTTAATTCCTTAGCCAATGCTTTTAAGTTACGAGATATGGTTGATATTTCCTGTTCACGGTTTCCTCCTTTTTGAGTTCCACCAGCTGTCATTAACTGTAAATAATCAATCATGATTAGTTTTATACCATGCTGAGAAGCCAAACGTCTCGCTTTTGCACGTAAATCGAAAATAGAAAGAGACGGTGTATCATCAATAAACAAAGGTGCTTTTTCTAACGATTTCACTTTAACATTTAACTGCTCCCATTCATGTTTCTCCAATTTACCAGTACGTAGTTTTTCAGAAGACAAACCTGTTTCACTAGAAATTAAACGCATGATTAATTGTACAGAAGCCATCTCTAACGAGAAGAAAGCTACGGGGATATTTTGATCTACTGCAATATTTCTAGCCATGGATAAAGTTAAAGCCGTTTTACCCATACCTGGACGAGCAGCAACAATAATTAAATCACTTTCCTGCCATCCTGATGTTAGTTTATCTAATTTAGTAAAACCTGTTGGAATACCACTTAACCCTTCTTTATTGGAAATTTCTTCAATTTTTTTCTTGGCTTGAATAACCAAACTTTGTGCTGTTTCACTAGACTTTTTAATATTACCTTGTGTTACTTCATAGAGTTTAGATTCTGCTTTATCTAAAAGGTCAAATACATCTTGTGTTTCATCGTAAGAATCTTCAATGATTTCACTAGATATTTTAATTAGACTACGCTGAATATATTTCTGTAAAATAATACGTGCGTGAAACTCAATGTGGGCAGATGATGATACTTTCTGAGTTAAAGAAATTAAATAGAAATCTCCTCCCGAAACATCTAATTTTTGATTTTTCTTTAATTGACTAGAAACGGTTAATAAGTCAATAGGCTCACTGTTTTCAAAAAGTTGAAAAATAGCTTCAAAGATAAATTGGTGCGACTCTTTATAAAATGCATCTGGACTTAAAATATCAATAACCTCATCAACACCTTTCTTATCAATCATCATCGCGCCAAGAACAACCTCCTCTAAATCAGTTGCTTGAGGCGGTATTTTACCTTTCTCAAGATTAATTAGAGTACTTTTATCTACGGGATAACCCTTCATTTGATTTGGTTGTTTCATAAGAGCGAAAGTAATTAAAAGACAGGTATATTGATAACTGTTTTCCGGTTTGGTTGTTAACGGGTAGTTAACAATTTAACTGTTAATAAGTTGATTTTATTGTTAATAAGCATAAAAAAATCTGAAATAAAAAATTTCAGATTTTAATATTGTATGATATAAAACGGATTACCCTTTATAGACACCCATTTCCATATATTTATTCATGCGTTGTTTCACTAAATCTTTTGGTGATAAGTTTTTAAACTCATCGTAAGTTTTCAAAATAGCATCACGAACAGATAAGAATGTCTTTTCACGATCACTATGGGCACCACCAATAGGTTCCTTTATAATCTGATCAACAAGCTTCATTTTTTTCATATCTGTAGCTGTTAATTTTAAAGCATCGGCAGCACGTTCTTTATACTCCCAACTACGCCATAAAATTGAAGAACAAGATTCTGGTGAAATTACTGAGTACCAAGTATTTTCTAACATTAATACTTTATCTCCAACACCAATACCTAAAGCACCACCAGAGGCACCCTCACCAATAATAATAGTGATAATTGGCACTTTTAGACGTGTCATTTCTAAAATATTACGTGCAATTGCTTCACCTTGACCACGTTCTTCTGCTTCTAAACCTGGATATGCACCCGGTGTGTCAACAAAAGTAATAACAGGTAAGCCAAACTTCTCCGCTGATTTCATTAAGCGTAAAGCTTTACGATATCCTTCTGGGTTAGCCATACCAAAGTTACGGTACTGACGTGTTTTAGTATTAAAACCTTTTTGCTGTCCTATAATCATAAAACTCTGGTCGCCTATTTTCCCTAGACCACCAATCATGGCTTTATCATCTTTTACATTTCTATCACCGTGAAGTTCTAAAAATGAGTCGCCACATAAAGCTTTAATATAATCTAACGTGTAGGGTCTGTTTGGATGACGAGACATTTGTACACGTTGCCATGGCGTTAAGTTTTTGTATATATCTTTCTTAGTTGCAATCAGTTTTTTTTCTATTTGCTTACATGTTTCGGTAACATCTACTTCACTCTCCTCACCTATTACCTCGCATTTCTGCAACTGTGCTTCTAGTTCTTTTATTGGTAGTTCAAATTCTAAATATTCCATTGGAATTTTTCATTTAAATTAATTAGCCTACAAACCTACATATTTTTTTCATTTTATACAGAAATTACAAGCTGAAATATTAGGCATGCATAAAGCTTTTTACAAAGGTACTAATTACCAAACAGATGGTAAAAAAAAACACACTTATATCTTCAAAAGTCACTTATTCAACTTACGTGATTTGATGTTTTTAAGAATGCCGTTTAATAGGATAACACTGATTATAATGAGTGACCCCACATAGAAATTAGTGCTCATTTTTTCTTTTTCAGGAAAAATAAGTAGCGCTAAAATAATACCGTAAATAGGCTCTAAATTATACGTTAAAACAACAGTAAATGGACTAATATATCGCATGACATATACCGATGCTATAAATGCATAAGCGGTACAAACCGAAGCTAAAATTAAGAGGTATAAAACATCGGATACGTGTAGAACAAAAAACTCGGATGAAAATCCAGCATTTGAAAACATTAGATATATGGTTATAAATAGCACACCACTAATAAACTCGTAAAACGAAATAACAGTTGCTGAATGATCTTCTAAAAACTTACCGTTTAATACTGCAAAAAGTGAGGATAAAAAAGCTGAAATAATACCTAAAACAATCCCTTTCCAGTAATGCAATTCGCTTTGTGTAATTATAAATACACCTATAATAACTAATAGTCCAAAAACCATTTCGTAAGCTATTAGTTTACGCTTATAAATTATAGGTTCTATAAAAGATGCAAAGAAAGCACCTGTTGAGAACATAGCAAGTGTAATTGAAATATTAGAAACTTTTATAGCACCGAAAAAGGTAATCCAATGCAATGCTATAACTACTCCAGCTAAACTGAGTTTTAAAAGCGCTTTTTTAGTTATTTTAAGTTTTGCTTTGGATACATAGGCATAAACACCTATAAAAACAAGAGCCATTAGCATCCTGTACCATACCAAAGCTACAGCCTCAATGGTAATAAGTTGCCCTAACACAGCCGTAAAACCTGCAATGAACACTAACAGATGTAAATGGCTGTAATTTTTTAGCTTATCGTTTAGCATTATAAAGAAGGTAAGCGGCTAATATACCAAATAATACATTTGGAAACCACACAGCTACCAATGGTGGAAAATCTGATTGTGATGCCAGTACACCAAAAATTTTATCAAAGAAAACAAAAACCATTGCTATACAAATACCAAAGGCGAGATTAACCCCCATACCGCCACGTCTCTTAATAGAAGAAACTGCTACAGCAATTATAGTTAAAATAAATACGGATGCAGGTAAACTCCATATACGGTATTTTACAAGTTTATAGCGACTTATATAAGAAGACCCACGGGCTTCTTCTTTTTCAATAAAGCGATTCAGCTCCTTATACTGTAATGTTTCTGCTATATATTCAACAGGTGTCAAATCCTCTAAATCGAAACCAAAAACAGTATCTTTACGTCTTTCAGTTTCAATAATATCATCGCCAGCACCTATTGTTCTTTTTACATATGAAATCATTCGGTAAGAAGAGTCTCTTTCTACATATCGAATGGAACTAGCTGAAATTTTACTAACCATTTTTCCATCCTCAATATACTCAAGTGTGAAATTTTGTCCTAGTTTTTGTTTAATATCAAAACTACTCACATAAATATAAGTATTGTCATCAATTTGTCTATAAACATTTTGATTGTCAACAGCACTCTTATTAGTCTTAAGGTATTTATAATTAAAATCATTAAATCCCTTACTTGCTTCTGGAGCCAAGTATAGTCCTAATATTAATGCTAAAACAGAAACCAAAGACGCCCCTATAATGTAAGGTCTTAAAAAACGTGTAAACGAAACACCTGAACTTAAAAAAGCAATAATTTCGGTATTGTTTGCCAATTTGGATGTAAACCAAATTACCGATAAGAATAAAAATAAAGGAAATAGTAAGTGTGCAAAATAGATTGTAAAATCTAAAAAGTACAGCATAACCTCACCAAAAGGAGCTTCATTCTCTAATATCTTTCCTATCTTTTCTGCTAAGTGAACTGTTATTCCTATTGGAATAAACAGCAACAACATAACGAAAAAAGTGAAGAGGTATCGTTTTAATATGTACCAATCAAGTATTTTCAATTTTTGCTAACGTCTAAATTATAACCTATTATTCATTTGTTTTACCATCATATCTTTCCATGTGGCAAAATCTCCTGCTAATATATGTTTTCTTGCCTCGCGAACCAACCACATATAAAATCCTAAGTTATGGATGGTAGCAATTTGTTTTCCTAACAACTCATTAACAGTAAATAAATGTCTTAGGTAAGCTTTGCTATATTCTGTATCTACAAAAGTAATGCCCATTTCATCTATTGGTGAAAAATCATCACGCCATTTCAAGTTTTTAATATTGATACTTCCATGCGCTGTAAATAACATACCGTTTCTAGCATTTCTAGTTGGCATAACGCAGTCAAACATGTCAACCCCTAAAGCAATATTTTCTAGAATATTTATTGGCGTACCAACTCCCATTAAGTAACGAGGCTTATCTTCTGGTAAAATAGCTGTTACAACCTCTGTCATCGCGTACATTTCTTCTGCAGGTTCTCCTACAGAAAGTCCACCGATAGCGTTACCTACAGCTCCGGCATTAGCAATATACTCTGCCGATTGTTTACGTAAATCCTTATAAGTACTTCCTTGCACAATAGGGAAAAACGCTTGATCATAACCGTATTTAACAGGTGTTTTGTCTAGATGGTTAATACATCTATCCAACCACCTATGCGTCATATGCATTGAACGTTTAGCATAACGGTAATCACATGGGTATGGTGTACATTCATCAAAAGCCATTATAATATCTGCTCCAATGGAACGCTGAATATCCATAACGTTCTCTGGTGTAAAAAAATGATAACTTCCGTCTATATGACTTTTAAATTTAACTCCCTCTTCTTTAATTTTTCTGTTTGCAGAGAGTGAGTAAACTTGATAACCTCCTGAATCTGTTAAGACATTTCGATCCCAATTCATAAATTTATGAATACCACCTGCTTTTTCTAAAACATCAATTTGTGGTCGGAGATATAAATGATAGGTATTCCCTAATATTATATCTGGATTAATTTCATTTTTAAGCTCGCGTTGGTGAACACCTTTTACTGTTGCTACTGTACCAACAGGCATAAAAATGGGCGTTTCAATTACACCGTGATCGGTTGTTATTTTACCGGCCCGAGCTTTGGATTTTGGGTCTGTTACTTTTAAGTCAAATGTCATATTCAAATTATCATGAGAGCACAAATATAAATAAGAATTTATGATGTCTTTCTTAATTAAAACAAAATTGTTAGCAAATGGCCTAAAATCGTTAATAAAAGCATTTAAAGTCTTTTAAAAACTCTATATAAAGCATTATTTTTGCAGTATAAAATTTAACAACACACACATACATGTCAAACACACAACAATTAGAAGATTTAACAACCCAAGTACGTAGAGATATTTTACGTATGGTTCATAAAGTAAACTCTGGACACCCAGGTGGATCATTAGGTTGTGCTGAATTTTTTGTAGCGCTTTATCAAGATATCATGGACCGTAAAGACGGTTTTGATATGGATGGTCATGGCGAGGATTTATTCTTTTTATCAAACGGACACATTTCGCCAGTTTATTATAGCGTTTTAGCGCGTTCAGGTTATTTCCCTGTAGACGAACTAAATACGTTTCGTTTAATTAATTCCCGTTTACAAGGGCACCCAACTACACACGAAAACCTACCAGGCATTCGTATTGCATCAGGGTCTCTAGGTCAAGGTATGTCTGTAGCATTAGGAGCTGCACAAGCAAAAAAATTAAATAACGACAATCATTTAATTTATAGCTTACACGGTGATGGCGAACTACAAGAAGGTCAAAATTGGGAAGCTATTATGTATGCTGCAGGTAAAAATGTTGATAACATAATTGCAACAATCGATTTAAACGGTCAGCAAATTGATGGTTCTACAGATACTGTATTACCAATGGGTAGTGTAAAAGGTAAGTTTGAAGCATTTGGATGGACTGTTGTTGAAATTGAAGACGGAAACAATATCGATGCCATTTTAAAAGGTATGGCTGAAGCAAAGTCTAAAACTGGTCAAGGTAAACCCGTTTGTGTTTTATTAAAAACAATAATGGGGAACGGTGTCGATTTTATGATGCATACACATGCATGGCATGGAAAAGCGCCTAACGACGAACAATTAGCAACAGGTTTAGATCAAAACCCAGAGACTTTAGGCGATTATTAATTAAAAAGATAACCACTTTTGTGGATACAGATATGAAAACATATACAAATACAGGAAGTAAAGATACACGTTCAGGTTTTGGAGCTGGATTAACAGAATTAGGACAAACTAATGAAAATGTGGTAGCACTTTGCGCCGATTTAATTGGTTCTCTAAAAATGGATGATTTTAAAAAGAATCACCCCGAACGCTTTTTCCAAGTAGGAATTGCTGAAGCTAATATGATTGGACTTGCAGCTGGATTAACAATTGGCGGGAAAATTCCTTTTACTGGAACTTTTGCTAACTTTTCGACAGGTCGTGTTTACGATCAGATACGTCAAAGTGTCGCCTATTCTGGTAAGAATGTAAAAATTTGTGCCTCTCACGCTGGTTTAACATTAGGTGAAGATGGTGCTACACATCAAATTTTAGAGGATATTGGGTTGATGAAAATGCTACCTGGTATGACTGTTATTAATCCTTGTGATTATAACCAAACAAAAGCTGCTACTATTGCTATAGCTGAGCATGATGGTCCTGTTTACTTACGTTTTGGAAGACCAAAGGTAGCTAACTTTACACCAGAAGATCAAAAGTTTGAAATTGGAAAAGCACTTCACTTAGTAGATGGTACCGATGTTACTCTTGTTGCCACAGGACACCTTGTATGGGAAGCTCTTGAAGCTGCTAAAACACTAGAAGAAGCTGGAATTTCTGCTGAAGTAATAAACATTCATACAATTAAACCTTTAGATGCAGACGCTATTCTAAAATCGGTAGCTAAAACAGGTTGTATTGTTACCGCTGAAGAACACAATCATTTAGGTGGTTTAGGCGAAAGTGTATCACGTGTTTTAACAACAAACAATCCTGTTCCTCAGGAATTTATTGCAACAAACGACACTTTTGGTGAGTCTGGTACGCCAGCACAATTAATGGATAAATACGGTTTAAACGCGACTGCTATTGTAAAAGCCGCTAAAACTGCTATTAATAGAAAATAAACATTTACCTTTTTCGTTTAAAGGAGGTAACCAATAACTAATATGATGAGATATTTATTTTTAAGTTTGATTGCCTCCTTTTTATTTATAGGCACGGCATCAGCACAAAACAACGGTGGATTTGGAGTTAAAGGTGGGTTAAACTACGGCTCTAACGGTAACTATTATGATTCTGCAGTAAGTGCTGCTGAAAAACCAGATGGCAATGTAGGCTATCATTTAGGTGTATTTTATAAAATTGGCGGGAAAATTTTCGCTAAACCAGAATTAGTTTATACACATACCAAAAGTGACTATGATACAGGTGATTTTATAATGAAGAAAATTGATGCACCACTACTAGTAGGTGTGCGCTTTATTAGAATACTTAATGTATTTGCTGGGCCATCATTTCAATATATTATTAATTCCGATTTTAATGATATTGATATAGACAACGTTGAAAACGACTTAACAGTTGGTTTAAACTTTGGTGTTGGAGTTAGCATTCGAAACATTGGAATTGATTTACGTTACGAACGTGGATTTGGTGATAACGAAGCAACTTTTGCTACCAACAGCGGATTAAGTGTAGGTCGTATTGATACACGTCCAGAACAATTAATATTAAGTATTTCACTTTCGTTATAAACGTTTATTTACTTATTATAAGACATAAAAAAAACCGCTAATGCGGTTTTTTTTTATGTCTTATATCTAAATTTAAACTCCTAAGTTTTACTCAGGAATTGTATCATAATCTAAATAATCTGGAGTTCCATCACCATCTCTATCCGTTACAATAACAGATTCTATGTATATAATACCATTATTTTCTACGCGAGATTTTTCAAATTCATTATCTGCAAATACAGGATCGGGGTCACCACTCATAATCTCATATGACGCATATTCTAATTCATCTTCGGTATAATACCCATCACCATCATCATCATTATCTAAAAAGTCTGGTGTAAAGTTTCCATTAGTATCATCATCATAAGCATCACCATTTCCATCTATATCCTCCATATAAGTAGGAATACCATCTATATCATGATCTAAAATAGCACGTTTAAACATGTTAAACTTAAAGATTAAAGGTGTATAAGCATCTACACCTGCCAATGCTAGGTTAAAATAACCCAAACCTGATGGAATAAAAACAGCACCTATACCGTGATTATGGTATGTAGTAGTTCCGTCATTATTATCTGTAAAATCATCACTAGTTTTAAACTCTATTAAAGCTTGTTGAAAACCAGGAACTACACCTGAGGAAGAACCAACGGTTAGTAAGTTGAACTGAGCCTCTGTTGAAGCACTATCAAAAACATAATTATCCGTTACACTAATACCTTCATAAGTTAACGTAGCTTGATCGGAAAAATGAACTTCTTTCCCTAAACCTTCACGAACGTTTAAATAGTATAATGTATATTCAATATCATCAAAATCTACTATTTTAGAAGACACCATATCAATTAAAGGTGTTTTATCTGCATTATCACCTGCAATGGTATCGAATACAATTTCAAATACGTCATTTTCTAAACTATAAGGAGCATTCTGTGCGAATTCCTCATAATTATAAAAATGAGTTTCTAGGTAGGTTTCAATTTCAACGATATCTTCAGAATAAACAACGCCAGCATCTCTTAACTCGACATAATCTGTAGCATCATCATCATTATTACAACTCGTAAAAACCGCAAACACAGTTAATACCAGAGCAACCATTTTACTTAATTTCATATTGCTTATTTTTGTTGGCAAGATACAATATTTAAATAATTTTGTACAACAACATTAACGTAGTTTTTAGACCTTATATATGCGAGTAGATAAATTTTTATGGTGTGTTAGATATTTCAAAACAAGAACAATAGCGACTACTGCTTGTAAAAAAGGGCACGTTAAAGTTAATGGGGCTGCTGTAAAACCAAGTCGGGAAGTGTTTCCTAGTGATAAAATTGAAGTACGTAAAGACCAAATTAATTATAATTTAACAGTTAATGACCTCCCACCAAACCGCGTAGGCGCTAAACTAGTTGATATATATCGTGTAGATACGACACCTAAAGATGCTTTTGCCGCTAAAGAATTATTAAAGTACTCCAAGGATTATTACCGTAAAAAAGGAACTGGTAGGCCCACTAAAAAAGACAGACGTGATATTGACGACTATAAAGATGAAAATTTATCAGAAAAATAAAATAATAAAATTTTCTCGAGTATCTTTGAAAAAATAGCAGTTATGAAAACCAGTAAAAAGAACACCATCCTTACCCACGAGGAAATTGTACATAAATTAAAGCGTATTGCTTACCAAATATACGAAAGCAATGTTGATGAATCTGAGGTTATTTTAGCCGGAATAGATTCTAATGGTTATCTTCTTGCTCAAAAACTAAAAACTGTTTTAAGCGAAATATCAACTATTACCCCTATTCTATGTTGCGTTGAAATAGATAAGAAAAATCCGTTAAGTACGGTTAAAACATCTATTACACCAGAGGCGTACACTAATAAATCGGTTATTTTAATTGATGATGTACTAAATTCAGGAACCACACTTATATATGGTGTGAAACATTTTTTAAATGTTCCACTAAAGCAATTTAAAACAGCTGTCTTAGTAAACCGTAATCATAAAAAGTATCCTGTAAAAGCTGATTTTAAAGGTATTTCTCTTTCAACGTCATTACATGAGCATGTAGATGTTGTATTAGATGGCGATACGTATGAGGCTTATTTAGACTAACTTCTCCATAATTAACGCGACCACCTCATCAGGTGTCCCATTGGCATTTATAATAAGGTCTGCTTGATTATAATAATTTAAGCGCTCAAAAATATGCTTACCAACAAATTCAGTTGCTTCTTCTTCAGACGACAAATGAGCAACTAATGGTCTATGCGCCTTATTTAAGTATATCCGCTTTCCTAACTCGGATACCGATACATTTAAATAAATACTTTTAGCGTGGGCTTGCTCCTTTATAAGCGCCATATTGTTTCCATAACATGGTGTACCACCTCCAAGAGATAAAATCATATCATCTTGTTTTAAAAAATCACTTAAATACGCACTTTCTATTTTACGAAAATAAATTTCTCCTTTAAGCCTGAAAATGTCTGAAATAGAAATTCCCTCTTTTTTCTCGATATAAGAATCGAAATCTTGAAAAGGTTTATTTAAAATTTGACTTAATTTTTCACCAATTAGCGATTTCCCGGAAGTCATATACCCAAAAATAATTATACTCATATTCTAGCTTAAAAATTGATAATTAAAAAGATACATTAACGAACAACAAAGCAACGAAAAAAAAATTTAAAAAAACCTAAAAAAAGTATTGTTTAATTAAAAATAGGTCTTATATTTGCACCCTCGTTACGGCGAAACAAAATGACCAGATAGCTCAGTTGGTAGAGCATCTCCCTTTTAAGGAGATGGTCCTGGGTTCGAGCCCCAGTCTGGTCACAAAAAAAAGTTAAGCATTTTTGCTTAACTTTTTTTATTTTTAGTCAGTTTTATTTGCGCACGTGGCGGAATTGGTAGACGCGCCAGCTTGAGGGGTTGGTGGACATTAGTCCGTGGAAGTTCGAATCTTCTCGTGCGCACTATAAAAAAAGCATCACATCCAGAGCGCTTTACTTTCTTCCAAAAGATTAAAAATTAGCAAATTTCACCCTACTCTTACAAACAAGAAATACAATCAACTTTTACACTAATAGAGGTTTCTATGTTCATTTTCTACTGTTAGTCGATTAAAAAATAAATTTTATTCTATCATATTCATTTATTCTACTACTTTTTTTAATATTTATAAGGATACACATAAACAACATAAAGACTCCATTTAGTATTAAAGATTTAGAACACCTTTCTAATTTTAAAGCACACACCATTAGAATTAGGGAAAAACGCTATAATCTTTTAGAATCCAAATGTACCGACGCTAATATTAGATATTTATAGTTTAGAAAGTCTGCAAAACCGTTAAACGTAACTTTTTTAAATAATAATGGTTACAAGATTTCTAAAATTGCTGAGATAGATGAGGCTGATATAGCAAAAACGGTTAGAAGTTTATCTTTTAAAGATCTAGTTGATGACCATGATTCAAACATGTTTAAATTATCTGTATTAAATATTGTTTTATTAAAAATAGGTTTTATATTTGCACCCTCGTTACGGCGAAACAAAATGACCAGATAGCTCAGTTGGTAGAGCATCTCCCTTTTAAGGAGATGGTCCTGGGTTCGAGCCCCAGTCTGGTCACAAAAAAAAGTTAAGCATTTTTGCTTAACTTTTTTTATTTTTAGCCTGTTTTAATTGCCCTCGTGGCGAAATTGGTGGACGCGCCAGCTTGAGGGGTTGGTAAACATTACTCCGTAGAAGTTCAAATCCTCTCATGCGAACTATAAAAAAATATCACACCTAGAGCGCTTTACTTCCTTCCAAAAGGTTAAAAATTAGTAAATTTCACCCTACAATTATAAACAAGAAATACAATCAACTTTTACACTAGTAGAGGTTTCTACGTTCATTTTCTAATGTTAGGCGATTAAAAAATAAATTTTATTCCATCATATTCATTTATTTCACTACTTTTGTTTAATGTTTTTAAACAAAATATGAACAATATAAAGACTCAATTTAGCATTAAAGATTTAGAACACCTTTCTGGTGTTAAAGCACACACCATTAGAATTTGGGAAAAACGCTATAATCTTTTAGAACCCAAACGAACGGACACTAATATTAGATATTATAGCCTAGAAAGTCTGCAAAAACTGTTAAATGTAACTTTTTTATATAATAATGGTTATAAGATTTCTAAAATTGCTAAGATAGATGAGGCTGATATAGCAGAAACGGTTAGAAGTTTATCCACTAAAGATCTAGCTGACGACCATGCTTCTAACATGTTTAAATTAGCTGTTTTAAATTTTGATAAAGCACTTTTCTTAAACACTTACAACAACCTACTTAAGCAAAAGAGTTTTTCAGAAATATTTACCGAAGTATTCATGCCCTTAATGAGTGAAATAGGGCTTCTATGGCAAACAAACACCATTACACCAGCGCAAGAACACTTTATATCTGAATTAATAAAACAAAAGCTTCTTATAAACATTGAAAAACACCAAATCGAGCTTCCTAATAACGAAAACAAAACCTTTGTTCTCTTTTTACCTGAAAATGAAATTCACGATTTAGGTTTACAGTTTATTAATTACTGTTTATTAAAAGAAAATTACAATACCATCTACCTCGGTTCAAGTGTGCCAATTGTAAGTTTGAAAGATATTTTAAAACATTATAAAAACGTAACCTTTATATCATATTTCACTGTTAAGCCAGAAATTGAAAATATAGAGAACTATCTAAATGCGTTTGAACAGGCATTATTACTAGACAGAAATAAACTATGGCTATTTGGTCGGTTATTAGAAAATGTAGACCAAAACAAACTAACAAAGCGCATTACACTGTTCCATTCTATAGGAGATTTGAAAAAACACATATAAAAACACTTTTTTGTTTAACATTTTACT
Source organism: Algorimicrobium bowmanii (assembly GCF_054031195.1). The sequence continues at coordinate 1,313,644 of NZ_CM132929.1, read as the reverse complement.
ATATTTGTTAAACAATGAAGAAAAACATAACAATACTAGGGTCCGGATTTTCATCTTTAGCTGCTGCTTGCTATTTAGCACAAGCAGGACACGATGTTACCATTTTTGAGAAGAATAATAACATAGGTGGTCGCGCTAGACAGTTTTATAAAGATGGATTTACATTTGATATGGGACCAACTTGGTATTGGATGCCCGATGTATTTGAACGCTTCTTTGCTGATTTCAACAAAAAACCTTCGGACTACTACACTTTAGATAAGCTAAACCCTGCTTATTCTGTTTACTTTGATAAAGACGATTACATAACAATTGAAGATACCTTAGATAAAATACGTTTTGCGTTTGAAAAAGAAGAACCAGGAAGTTCTAAAACACTCCAAAGCTTTATAAATAAAGCACAAGACAATTATAATGTAGCTATTAAGGATTTAGTATATAATCCAGGTGTTTCCCCTTTCGAGTTGGTAACCGCCAAAACCTTAAAAAAGGTTAATCAATTTTTTAGTACCATTAAAAAAGACGTCCGTAAGGAATTTAAAAACGAACGTTTAGTAAAAATATTAGAGTTCCCTGTATTGTTTCTAGGAGCTAAACCTAGCGATACGCCATCATTTTATAGTTTTATGAACTACGCCGATTTTGGACTAGGAACCTTTCATCCTAAAAAAGGGATGTATCAAGTTGTTTTAGCTATAGAAAGTCTAGCAAAAAGTATGGGCGTAACCATAAAAACTAATGCTAGCGTCGAAAAAATACTCGTAAAAGACGGATATACTATTGGCGTAATGTCTAATGGTAAAAAATATACTAGTGATGTAGTACTTAGTGGTGCTGATTATCATCATACAGAAAGCTTACTTGATTCTAAATACAGGCAATACTCCGAAGCGTATTGGCAGAAAAAAGTTTTTGCACCTTCATCGTTGTTATTTTATGTTGGATTTGATGAAAAAATTAAGAACGTAAACCATCATACGCTGTTTTTTGATGTGGATTTTGACAAACATGCCGAAACCATATATGATACGTCCGAATGGCCTGAAGACCCATTATTTTACGCTAGTTTCCCTTCTATAACGGATAAATCGGTTGCACCAGAAGGAAAAGAAGCTGGCATATTTTTAATACCGCTAGCACCAGGACTACAAGACAACACGAAATTAAGAATGCAATATTTCACAAAAATTATAGACCGTTTTGAGAAATTAACATCTCAAAAGGTACGAGAACATATCCTATTTAAAGAATCGTTTTGCGTAAACGACTTCGTTAAAGATTACAATTCTTATAAAGGAAACGCATACGGAATGGCCAATACTTTGTTACAAACAGCATTTTTAAGACCTAAACTTAAAAGTAAAAAGGTTAAAAATTTGTATTTTACTGGTCAATTGACTGTTCCAGGACCTGGCGTGCCCCCATCATTAATTTCAGGAAAATTGGTTTCTGAACTGATAAACCAATACCATACTAAGTAATATAAGTTATTAACCTGTTGAAGCTTTAACAAACTAAATTAAAAGAAGATGAAATCAATTTTCGACAATGTTTCCCACACGTGCAGCCAAACGGTTACTAAAATGTATAGCACATCATTCTCATTAGCAACAAAAATGCTTGCCAGTACCATACGCCAGGATATTTATAATATCTATGGGTTTGTTAGGTTTGCAGACGAAATAGTTGATAGCTTTCATGATTACGATAAGGAAACTCTTTTTAATGATTTTGAAAATGATTTAAACCTAGCTTTAGAGCGTAAAATAAGTCTAAATCCCATTCTCAATTCATTTCAAGAAACGTATCACAAATACGGTATTGAAAAGCATCTAATAACTTCTTTTATGAAAAGTATGCGCACAGACTTACATAAAACAACGTATTTAACTAACGATGAGTACAAGGAATACATTTACGGTTCTGCTGATGTTGTTGGTCTTATGTGTCTTAAGGTGTTTGTTAAAGGTAATAATGAAAAATACAACCATTTAAAACATTCAGCAATGCATTTGGGATCGGCCTTTCAAAAAGTTAATTTTTTGAGAGATTTAAAAAGTGACTATGAAGATTTAAGCAGAACTTATTTCCCGAACACCGATTTATCTAAGTTAGATGAAGCTTCAAAAACAGCTATAATAAATGAAATTGAACATGATTTCGCTATAGGACTACAAGGCATAAAAGAACTACCTATAGAAGCTAAATTTGGTGTATTTACAGCATACAGATATTACAGTCAGCTATTAAAGAAATTGAAGAAAACTCCTGCCTTACAAATAAAAAACTCACGAATTCGAGTTCCAAATTATAAAAAAATAGAACTATTAACCCGTAGTTACGTTAAATATCAACTAAATTTACTCTAAAAATTATGATGCTTACTATCTTATGGATTCTTGTATTTTTAGGCACCTTTCTATTTATGGAGTTTATGGCATGGTTTACCCATAAATATATCATGCATGGTTTTTTATGGAACTTACATAAAGATCATCATCATAAAAAACATGATAGTTGGTTTGAACGTAACGATTTATTTTTCATTTTTTACGCCATTGTTAGTATTACGCTTTTTTTACTTTGGCGCTATGCCGATTTATGGATAGGGCTTCCAATAGGAGTTGGCATATTTGCTTATGGTTTAGCCTATTTTTTTGTTCATGACATATTTATTCATCAACGTTTTAAATTCTTTAGAAACGCTAATAATTGGTATGCTAAAGGCGTTAGGCGGGCTCATAAAATGCACCATAAGCATCTTGGTAAAGATGATGGAGAATGCTTTGGTATGTTATTTGTTCCTTTTAAATACTTTAAAAAATAGACTAATAAGGTGATAAATGTTAGCTAAAGAAAATCATTTCGATTACATCATTATTGGAAATGGTCTTGCCGGTTTACAACTAGCACTTCAATTAGTTTCCGAACAAACCTTCAGTCAAAAACGCATTGGGTTAATAGACCCGAAGTCTAAAAATTTAAATGATAAAACGTGGAGTTTTTGGGAAACTGGTTCCGGCAAATGGGAGACACTAATTTACAAATCTTGGGAAACAGCTCATTTTTATTCTAAAAAAACATCCCATACATTAAGTTTAAGTCCTTACACATACAAAACCATACGGGCAATAGACTTTTACAATCATGCATTTACAGTTTTAAAGAGTCATGAAAATGTCTATTTCATAAAAGATACCGTTGTTTCTACCACCGAAACCTCTCAGGTTGTCGTGCACGGTAAAATAAACACCTATACTGCTTCACATGTTTTTGACAGTCGGATTCCTAAAGATTACAAGATAAGAATTACCGATTATACACTAATTCAACAACATTTTAAAGGTCTTATTATTGAAACAGAAAATAACTATTTTGACCCTAACAGTTTTAGTATAATGGATTTTAGGTTTCAGTATAAAAATTCTACTAGCTTTATTTACATGCTCCCCTTTTCCGAAAATAAAGCTTTAATTGAGTTCACTTTCTTTTCATCTGAAATTGTTGCTGAAAAAATATATGATAACGGCATTCAAAAATACATTAGAGATCATTTAAAAGTTGATAGTTATAAAATAACAGAAAAAGAGAGCGGAAATATCCCGATGACAGATTTTCCTTTTTGGGAATACAATACGCCACATATTACTAAAATTGGTACTGGTGGCGGATGGGTAAAAGGATCTACCGGATATGCTTTTAAACATACAGAAATGCATGTCTCAAAAATTATCAAGAACTTAAAAAATGGCCAGTCTCCTTCTTTAAATCTATATGATAAAAAATATAAGTTTTATGATAAGATTTTTCTAGAAGTTTTAAAATCGAATAATGCTAAAGGCCCTTGGATATTTGAGAGGTTTTATGGAAAAAATAGTATAACAACTATGTTTCGTTTTCTTGATGAGACATCTAGCTTAAAACAAGATTTAAAAATTGTACAGAGTTTGTTTTCTTGGGTTTTTATTAGAGCTTTATTTGTTGTTTTGTTCAGACGTTAGTAATCCATCTATCAAATCACGAACGGATTCACTATTCCAATTTGCTGCACCATTTTTATCCATAACAATAGCACCGTCTTTGTCTAATAAATAAGTTTGTGGAATACTTCTACTCTGAAGTTGCTCAGGCACCTGTGAAATCGATTTATAAAAATCAAAACTGAAATCATTTTTATTTTTGAAATTTGTGATGGTTTCTGGACTTTCATTTGATACTAATAAAAAAACAACTTTATCGTTATAGTCTTTGTATAAACTATTAATACTTGGCATTTCAGCAATACAAGGCGGGCACCAAGTAGCCCAAAAATTAATAAACACAACTTTTCCCTGAGCTTGTTTAAAATCAAAAGTGCGTCCTTCAGAATCTAATAAGTGCCAACTATCATAACGCTCTAATTTCTCGCGCTCATCTTCATCTATTTCAGAAGGACTAATCATAGCCAATCCTTTTTGAAGAAACACTTGAATAGGTTGTCTTGTTTGTGGTATAATTAATAACACTAAAAAAACTCCGATAGCTATATTTGAAATTTTACTGTTTTTTGATTTTGACATAAAATACAATCTATTAAAAGAAAAAGAAACGCATCATCAAAAAGATAAATGCGTTTCAAATTTAGTAACTAAAAATCAATTATGGCACTAATTTCCAATTCAATTACAGTAACTAGTTTGCTGTAATTATCACTTTAATAAGTGCGTTAACAGCCGGATAAGAAAAGCCATCATTAACTTCACTTAAAGGTAAAACAACACCATTTTCTTCAATTCCTGTATCACTACCTGATTGGTTTGTAACAGTATTTGGACCTATTGCTGGTTCCTCATTAACTTCGGTACCCGCATCCCATAAATAAACACTACTTGTTACGTCTCCACTAACAGCTTCTCCGTTAGCATTAAAAAGTGCTATACCGGCATCATCTGTTCCAAAAAACACATCGTTAGTTGCAGCTAACATATTAACAAATGATAAGCGATCACCTGCTTGAGCTTGGAATGTAAACTCGTATGCACCACCTGGCACGATTGGACCTGCATTACCACTTCCAACAGGAGTATTAAAAATAGCTCCTTCTGTTACACCTGATAAATTTAGAATATTAGCTCCTAAAACAGCTACATTACCATCTTCAGCAATAGCTTCAACACCATCACCATAATCTTCTATTCCTGATGTATACAAAGGATTAATACCATTTTCATGAATTACCCAAACTCCTGGAGACGCTGGGTAAGTCACTCCTGTATTCTCTGCTGTATATGTTCCTAAATTAGTAACATCACCATCTTCAGCAATATTTTCTATACCTTGTCCGAAATCTGGCTCACCGACTGTAAATAATGGATTGTCTCCTCCATGAATAACAAAAACACCTGGAGATAATGGAGCAACCTGATCTCCTAAACTTGTAGATAAAGATGCATCAGCTAAATCTGTAATACTTATTAAAAACTGAGTTCCTTCTATGTAAGTAACAGATACATTAATTATTTCATTTACTTCAGGAAAATCAAAGACTTCACCATTAGTAACATTACTCATTAGTAATACGTTTCCGTTTTCTTCAACACCTGTATTAGGCCCAGATTGATTTGTTACCGTATTAGGTCCTACCGCAGGCTCTTCATTAACTTCTGTTCCTGCATCCCAAAGATATACTTGGTCTGTAACATCTCCTGAAAAAGGATTTCCATTCTCATCATATAATGAAATACCTTCACTACCTGGCGCAAAAAATGCATCGTTAGTTGCTGCTAACATCGTTACAAAAGATAGTTTCTGGCTTCTACCTGCATCTACTGTAAATTCATAACTCTTACCAGGTGTTGCTGGTCCAGGACTAGCATCTCCTGCTGGCGTATTAAATATACCTGATTTTAAAAATGTATTAACTGGTGCTATATTTTCAATAGTTACAGTAAAAGAACCGTCAGCTACTGTAATGTTATTTACATTATCGTCGTCATTTGAACACGACGCACTTACCAAACCTAAAAAGGCTGCTCCTAAAATTAATTTCTTCATAATTTATCTGTTTAATATTTGTTCATTAATAATTTATGAAGCAAATCTATAGGATAAGAAGAACTTGATTTGTTAGCTATCTAACACAAATGAAAAAAGTTTAAAAAATTATGCTGCTTTTTTTAGTATTCTGATTTCTTTACGATGGAATTCAAGGTAATTTTCTTCTTTAAGTTCATTTAAAAGAATATTTAAAGTAGGTCTTGAAGTACCAATTAAAGATGCTATATCACTTTGCGTGTAGTGGTGATAAATAATAGTATCTCCCGTTTCTGGACAATGATATCCTGACTCGACACAGAGTTCGGCTAGAAATTCTTTTAAACGCGTTTTAGAATCTTTAAATAGCAATAATTGTAATCTGCGTTCAAGCTTTTTAAATTTTAGTCCAATAAACTTATAGACTTTAAAACTGAAAGACTGATTCCTTCGCATTAAATCATACATGGTATCGACACCAATTGGACATATAGCCGTAGTATTATCTAGAGACTGTGCAAATTCATCCCGCTTAGCTTCGCCTAGAATAGCTTTCTCTCCAAACAATTCACCACGAGTAAGAATAGCCTTTACAACTTCTTCGCCATCTTCATTATAATAGCCAATTTTCACCTTTCCTTTTTCGATAAGGAAAATTTTATTAGAGGCATCCTCTTCAAAATAGATATAATCTTTCTTTTTATATTCTAAGAAAGAATGTCCCTTTTTATACGCTCTAAACTTATGAGGGCACAACATGCCAAATAAATTAACATCTTCAAAAAACCAGACTGTACTCATATGCGACAAAGTAATTGTTTAATACGCTTATATAGTCGCTTTAAATCAATCTAGCTTACTTTGTTACTAAATAAAAAAAGCTCCCGATAACGGAAGCTTTTCTTTACTATATAGCCTTTTAATTATGCCGAAGCATTTTCTTTTTTAATTAAATTTAGAGCTGAACCTTCATTGTACCAGTCTATCTGAGCTTGGTTATAAGTATGGTTAACCAAAATTTCATCTTTAGAGCCATCAGCATGCACAAACTCAATTGTTAAAGGCTTGTCTGCTGCAAATTCATTTAAATCTAAGAAATTGATTGTATCATCTTCTTGAATTAGATCATAATCATTTTCGTTAGCAAATGTTAAACCTAACATTCCTTGTTTTTTTAAGTTGGTCTCATGAATACGTGCAAAAGATTTTACTATTACAGCAGCAACACCTAAATGGCGTGGTTCCATAGCAGCGTGTTCTCTTGAAGAACCTTCTCCGTAATTATGATCGCCTACAACCACCGATTTCACACCAGCAGCTTTATAAGCACGAGCAACATCAGGTACGCCGCCATACTCTCCTGTTAATTGGTTTTTAACAAAATTTGTTTTCTTCCCAAACGCATTAACAGCGCCTATTAAACAGTTATTTGAAATATTATCTAGGTGACCTCTAAAACGCAACCATGGTCCTGCCATAGAAATATGGTCTGTAGTACATTTACCAAATGCTTTGATCAAAAGTTTAGCCCCTTTTATATCGTTGCCTATAGGCTCAAAAGGTGTTAATAATTGTAAGCGTTCTGAGGTAGGACTTACTGTTACTTCTACATTACTACCGTCTTCAACCGGTGGTATATAACCCGATTCTTTTACATCAAATCCTAATGGTGGTAACTCCAAACCTTTTGGTTCTTCTAATTTAACCTCTTGACCATCCTCATTTATTAAAGTATCGTTCATAGGATCGAAATCTAAACGTCCAGCAATAGCGATTGCCGCAACCATTTCTGGCGAACCTACAAAAGCATGCGTATTCGGGTTTCCATCAGCACGTTTTGAGAAATTTCGATTGAAAGAATGTACAATTGTGTTTTTCTCTTCCCCTTTTCTATCACTTCTATCCCATTGTCCGATACATGGTCCACATGCATTGGTAAAGATAGTCGCGTCTAAATCTTCAAATATTTTTAAGACACCGTCACGTTCTGCTGTAAAACGAATTTGTTCCGATCCTGGATTTATACCAAAATCAGATTTCGACTTAATATTTTTATCCACCGCTTGTTTAGCAATAGAAGCCGCACGGGTTAAATCTTCATAAGAAGAATTCGTACAAGACCCTATTAACCCCCAATCAACTTTTAAAGGCCAACCGTTTTCTTTTGCTTTAACACCTAGTTCTCCAATTGGAGTGGCTAAATCTGGAGTAAAAGGACCATTTAAATGAGGTCTAAGCGTATCTAAATTGATTTCAATAACTTGATCGAAATAACTTTCTGGATTGGCGTAAACTTCATCATCACCTGTAAGGTATTCTCTAATTTTATTTGCTTCATCAGCAATATCACTTCTATCTGTGGCACGTAAATAACGCTCCATAGAATCATCATAACCAAATGTTGATGTTGTTGCACCTATTTCAGCTCCCATATTACAGATGGTACCTTTTCCTGTACAAGAAAGGTTTTTAGCCCCTTCACCAAAGTATTCAACAATAGCACCTGTACCTCCTTTAACGGTTAAAATACCGGCAACTTTAAGAATGACATCTTTTGCTGAAGTCCATCCATTTAAACTACCTGTTAACTTAACACCTATTAATTTAGGAAACTTAAGTTCCCATGGCATACCCGCCATAACATCTACAGCATCAGCTCCACCAACACCAATAGCTACCATACCTAATCCACCAGCATTTACTGTATGTGAATCTGTACCAATCATCATTCCTCCTGGGAATGCATAATTCTCTAAAACTACTTGATGAATAATACCGGCTCCTGGTTTCCAAAAACCAATACCGTACTTTTTGGATACTGAAGCTAAAAAATCAAAAACCTCATTACTGGTTTCATTAGCTCTTTTTAAATCTGGTACAGCACCTTGTTTTGCTTGAATTAAGTGATCACAATGTACGGTAGTAGGAACTGCCACTTGAGGTTTTCCTGCTTGCATAAACTGTAATAACGCCATTTGTGCTGTTGCATCTTGACAAGCAATACGATCTGGTGCAAAATCCACATAATCCTTTCCTCTTACAAATGCCTTATTGGGAGTTCCATCCCAAAGGTGCGCGTATAAAATCTTTTCGGAGAGTGTTAATGGTTTCCCTTCAATCTCACGTGCTTTATCAACACGGTCAGCGATTTGACTGTAAACCTTCTTAATCATATCAATATCGAATGCCATATTTTTGTGTTATTTTTATTAAACTATTTTAATCTGTAAGTTACGAAAACTAGAAGACTTAAGAAAACAGGAGCCGTATATAGAATGATTATAAAAAAGGATGCATATAAAAAAGCCTGAGCTATTAAATAACTCAGGCTTAATTTATATAAATTACCGTAAACTAGATTATACAGTTAATAATTTACTAGATGGTTTAAATTTAGTTAAGTTAATACCTTTTACAGCTGCTTGGTACTCCTCTAAATTAGGTGTTCTTCCTAAAATAGTAGACAATACAACTACTGGTGTAGAAGATAATAACGATTCTCCTTTTTTCTCGCCAGAATCCTTAACCACACGACCTTGGAATAAACGTGTAGATGTTGCCATTACCGTATCTCCTGGTTCTGCTTTTTCTTGGTTACCCATACATAAGTTACAACCTGGACGCTCTAAATACAACATGTTTTCATATTTAGTACGTGCTGCTGCTTTAGGATCGTTATCGTCGAATTCGAATCCTGAGTAACGTTGTAATACTTCCCAGTCGCCTTCAGCTTTCAACTCATCTACAATGTTATAAGTAGGAGGCGCAACAACTAATGGCGCTTTAAATTCTACTTTCCCTTGAAGTGTTTCAATATTTTTAAGCATTTGTGCTAAAATCTGCATATCACCTTTATGTACCATACAAGATCCAACAAATCCTAAATCTACTTGTTTTGTACCTCCGTAAAAAGATAATGGTCTAATTGTATCGTGCGTATAACGTTTAGAAACATCTTCGTTATTTACATCTGGATCGGCAATCATAGGTTCTTCAATCTTATCAAGATCTACAACAACCTCAGCAAAATATTTCGCATTTTCGTCTGGAGCTAAAGCTGGTTTTTCACCAGATTTAATTTCAGAAATACGCTTTTCAGCAATATCAATTAATCCTTGAAGCACGTTTAATTTATTATCCATGCCTTTATCAATCATGATCTGGATTCTGCTTTTCGCTATTTCTAGAGATTCAATTAACGTTTCATCTTCAGAAATACAGATAGATGCTTTAGCTTTCATTTCAGCAGTCCAGTCTGTAAATGTAAATGCTTGGTCTGCAGTAAGCGTTCCAATATGCACTTCAATTACACGACCTTGGAAAACATTGTCTCCACCAAACTGAGATAACATTTGCTGTTGTGTTGCATGAACCACATCACGGAAATCCATATAATCTTTCATTTCACCTTTAAAGGTTACTTTTACAGATTCAGGAATTGGCATAGAAGCCTCTCCTGTTGCAAGCGCTAATGCTACAGTACCTGAATCGGCACCAAAAGCAACACCTTTAGACATTCTTGTATGCGAATCTCCTCCGATGATAATCGCCCAATCATCAACTGTAATATCATTAAGAACCTTATGAATTACATCCGTCATTGGCTTATACTTATTCTCTGGGTCTCTAGCTGTAATTAAACCGAAGTCGTTCATAAACTTCATTAACCTTGGAATATTCGCTTTAGACTTATTATCCCAAACAGAAGCCGTGTGACAACCTGATTGGTAAGCACCATCTACAATAGGTGAAATAATAGTCGCAGCCATCATTTCTAATTCCTGAGATGTCATTAAACCTGTAGTATCTTGAGATCCTACAATATTAACCTCAACACGTACATCAGATCCTGTATGTAAAACTTTACCAGGAGTTGTTCCAACAGCATTTTTATTAAATATTTTTTCAACAGCTGTTAAACCTTGATCTTCAACTGAAATTTCTTTTGATGCAGCGTAAACTGGAATAATATCTGTTCCTAAAACTTTAGATGCAAACGTCTGAAGTTTTTTACCAAAGACTACAGCGTAAGAACCACCAGCTTTAATAAATTCGGTTTTTTGTGGAGTTAAAGACGCCGAGATGTCCATTAACTCAACATTGCCGTGGTATAATTTTTTCTCTTTTGTATTAACAGTAAGAACTGTTCCTGTTGCTACAGAATATACTTGTTCTAAAACAGGATCTCCGTTATCATCGGTAACAACATTACCTTGATCATCGGTCTTTTTAACCCAGTTTTTAAGGTCGATTCCGATACCTCCAGTTACACCAACAGTGGTTAAGAAAATTGGAGAAATACCGTTTGTTCCTGCAATAATTGGAGCGATATTAATAAATGGTACATAAGGACTAGCTTTTTTACCTGTCCATAAAGCCACGTTATTTACACCAGACATTCTAGAAGATCCTACTCCCATAGTTCCTTTTTCTGCAATAAGCATAACTCTTTTGTCTGGGTGTTGCTTTTGCAAATCAAGAAGCGCTTGTTGCTGCTCTTTGTTATGTTCAAAAATACATTGACCGTGTAATTCACGATCTGAACGCGAGTGTGCATCTCCACCTGGTGATAATAAATCGGTAGATATATCACCTACACCAGCAATAAACGTTACCACATCAATTTTTTCTTCAACTTCTGGAAGCTTCGTGAAAAATTCTGCCTTCGCATAACTCTCTAGTAATTCTTTAGCAATGCCATTACCTTCGTTATATGCCTTTTCTAATCTTGCTGTATCTGCCTCATAAAGGAAAACTTGTGTTTTTAAAACCTCAGCAGCTTGTTTTGCAATATCAGCATCTGTACCTAAAGCTAAATCTAATAATACCTCTATTGAAGGACCTCCCTTCATATGAGATAATTGTTCGAAAGCAAATTCTGTTGAAATTTCTTTAACTTCAGATTCACCAAGGATAATTTCTTTTAAAAATTTTGCTTTAACCGTTGCTGCCGCAGTAGTTCCTGGTAAAACATTATAGATAAAAAAGTCAAGTGAGTCTTCTCTGTATTGGTTATCTACGTCTTTAATTTGTGCAATGATTTCGCTTAATAATTCAGCTCCATCAATTGGCTTAGGGTGAAGACCTTGTTCTTTACGATCTTCGATTTCCTTGATGTAATCTTTATAAGTAGTCATAAATTAATATATTTTTTCAATATGAGATTAGAGCCATTTCCTAAACAGAAATAAGCCTATAAATGTTGTATTCTTTATTGGGATCGTTTTAAAACGGTTATCTATATTTTTGGGATATAATCTAATGTTCTTGCTATATAAAAATAACGACTATGAATACAATAGATATCTAATAAAAGACAACTTATTTTTAAAACTTTGCAAACATAAAAAATTTAAAGCAAAGTTGATAAAAAGAAAGCTTGTAATACGGTGAGTTTTGATAGTAAATTTTGATAGTAGCATCAAAATTTGATATGAATTTATAAATTATCATTTTAAAAACTGAAAATTTATAAATTCACAATTATATCGGCTAAAAAAAATGAAATTGAAAAGTTTCGTTGCAAATTCGAAACTACATTATTTTAGTAATCAAACCTTAAACCCTATAAAAAACTCAAAAATCTAATTTACTTTAGAATAAGCTTTTGATTATTTGTTCTTCAGTAACACCTTCAGCATCTGCTTTATAGTTTTTTACAATACGATGTTTGAAAATTGAAAATGCTACGGCTTGTACATTTTCCATATCTGGAGAAAATTTCCCATTAACGGCCGCATGAGTTTTGGCTGCCAATATTAAATTCTGTGAAGCACGAGGTCCTGCCCCCCAATCAATATAGCTCTTAACCAAATCGGCTGCTTCTGGACTATTAGGCCTTGTTTTACCAGTCATTTTTACGGCATATTCAATCACGTTATCTGCAACTGGCATGCGACGTAACAACTGTTGTATTTCTACAATTTCCTGAGCGGTAAAAAGAGCTTTCACTTCTTTTTTAACATTTGATGTCGTTGCTTTAACAACATCTACTTCTTCTTGAAAAGTTGGGTATCCCAAATTAATAGCAAACATAAAGCGGTCTAACTGTGCTTCTGGTAATGGGTATGTTCCTTCTTGCTCAATAGGATTTTGTGTAGCTAATACGAAATAAGGTAAATCTAATTTATAATGATGTCCTGATACTGTTACAGAACGTTCCTGCATAGCTTCTAATAGTGCTGCTTGTGTTTTAGGTGGTGTTCTGTTAATTTCATCTGCAAGAATGATATTAGCAAAAACAGGACCTTTTATAAATTTAAAATTTCGACTTTCATCTAAAATTTCACTCCCAAGTATATCACTAGGCATTAAATCGGGTGTGAACTGAATACGCTTAAAATCCAATCCTAAAGCTTGAGAAATAGTATTAACCATAAGTGTTTTTGCCAAGCCTGGCACACCTATTAATAAAGCATGTCCACCGGAAAAAATGGAAATTAAAATTTGATCTACCACTGCTTCTTGCCCAATAATAACTTTGGCAATTTCAGTTTTTAAATCTTTATATTTTTTTACGAAGCTCTCAATTGCAGCAACATCAGACATATTTATTTTTTTAACCAGTTACTTGAAAATTCACAGTCTCTATATTCATTATTAATCTTAATATAGGTATCCATGATTTTTTCATTTTGCCATTTATCTATAGCTCTAATTTGTTTTTCATTTAGAGCTAACTCTTTAATTTTTAAGTAATCACGCGCATAATCAGCTACATGTTCTTCAACACGATCGCTAACCATTAATATTTTAAACTTAACATTCCCTGTACGTCCTTGTTCGGTTTGTACTAAACTTACTTCACCTTCTTTAAGGTTTTGAATTTGACCATATAATTCTGGATCAAGTTTTGTTAGTTCAAAATTATAATCTTGAGTCTGTGGATTAATTAGGAAACCACCTTCACTACGTGTTTCTTTTTCATCACTAGATTCACGAGCCGCATCGGCAAAACTAATATCACCATCAACAATACGTTGTCTTATTTTAACCAATTCAGTACGTGCTTCTGCTATTGCAGCATCCGACACTTTTGGTATTAATAATATATGACGAACATCATACTCCTGACCTCTAACTTTTTCTAAGTATATAATATGGTATCCATATTCTGTTTTAACGGGATCTGAAATTTCACCTTCTTGTAACGAAAAAGCTACTTCACGGAATTCCTTAACCATACGAGGTTGTTTTCTATTTAAAGTATATAATCCTCCGGTTGGCCTTGAAGCAACATCATCGGAATATAAAACAACTTTAGATCTGAAATTGGCACCATTTTCTAATACATCAGCTTTAAATTGCTTTAACTGATTAATAACACGTTCATTTTCTTCATCGGTTACTTTAGGCTCAATTACAATTTGCGAAACTTTTAATTCTGTTCCAAATGTTGGACGTTCATCCTTTGGAATATCATTAAAAAACTGACGTGTTTCTTCAGGTGTTACTTCAATACCATCAAGAATTTTATTTTGCATTTCTTTGGCTAACTTCTGTCCTTTATTGATTTCGTACATTTCATCACGAAATGCCTTCTCGTTAGGATGGTCATATAACTCAAGTAACTCCTCCATTGATTTACCTGACTGAGCTAAAAACTGTTGTAGTTGAAAATCTACATTAGAACGTATTTCAGCATCAGACACGACAATACTATCTTGAATTGCATGGTGTGCGTATAGCTTATCTTCTAATAATTTACCAAATAACTGGCAGCGTGTTACACCTTCTAATGAAGCACCTTGCGCTTTTAACTGCATGATGTTATCATCTACATCGGAATCTAAAATAACATAATCCCCTACTACGGCAGCCACACCATCTATTTTTATAGCACCAGAAGCTTGTGTTGAATCTTGTTGTGTTTCAATAGCTGTTTCTTCTTCTATAATTTCTTGAGCTTGAATTAGTACTGTGAAAAACAGTGCTATACCTGTAAATATATGACGCATATGATTACTTGTAAATTTCGAATTGTTTATTTTTAATAGCATCTTTAGTAATATCTTTTTCTAATTCTTTAATGAGTTCTAACTTGCGTTTATTGATAACGATCTGGTCTATAGTTGGTTTAATATACTCTAGAGGTGCAGTACTGTTACGCTCCAAAACATCTTCAATTTGCATCAAATATAGTCCTAATGAGTCTTTGAGTTGTATAAAATTAGATTTTTTTAACAATTCATTTTTATTTTCCGTGTTTATGACGGGGATTTTAGCTACAACCTGCGTAACTTTAATCCAAATGGAGTCGTTTAAGGAATAAGATTTAAACTGAATACCTATAGAATCTAGTTCTTTTTTATCGGCAGCGTTAAAGCGTTTAAATTTGGTTTTTATATCCGAAAGATCTAGACGATTTTCAGCAACTTGGAGGTATCTAAATTTTATTAAATCTTCTTTTAAAGCAAACACCTCAGAGTTTAACTCATAATAGGTTTTGGCTTCTTCGGTTGTGACAACAGTATCAATACTTCTTCTTACTAAAGCATCTAAATATGACGCAGCATACAAATCGTTTTTATACTCTTTAGCTAAGCGGTCAAAATCGGCTAATTTTTGTTCGTTTAAATTACGCTCTGCGCCCGAGACCAATAACTGCTTTGTTGCCCACTTATTAATAAAGTTACTAGTCCTTACCAAACTATCTTCAACAGTCATATTATCCGTATAAAGATGCGTTAAATCTTTCGCGTATAAAAACACATCATTTACACGAGCCACCGGGTTTTCATCAACTTCTTGTTTATAAAAATTAGAACAAGAAACCGACAATAATGCGACAAATAAAACAGTATAATATCTAATATTCAATTAGTTGTTTTTTAAGTTAGTCTTAACTTGGTTTAAAACTGCTTCGTTAATTTGAACAGGATACTTTTCTTCTAGCTCTTCCAACCATTGGTTTTCTTTAAATTCTTGATAATCGACACTTACCTGTCCTTTTGCTTCATCATAGGTTTTAAGTTGAACTGGCAAAACCTCTTTAATGTTAGCAACCACAAAAGCTTTATCGTTTTTATAAATTTTTGAAACACCAACTTTAAAATCTAAGTCTTGTGTAATTGCTTGATGAGCTTTATCCATTATACCTGAAGTAAAAATAACATGCACTTCATTGTTAACGTTAAGATCATTTTTTATGGTTTCTGGGTCGTCACCTGATTCTAGCATTTTTTTAACGGTTTTAATCGTACCTTTTTTTGATGCAGATGCGACATCGGCATCAATACGTTGCTCCCAACTATAATTAGTTTTATGATTTTCATAATAGGCTTTTAAAGCAACACTATCTGTTCTAGAAACATTCCAAATTTCTTTTTCCATCAAATCAAAAAGCAATAAACCATCTCGGTATTCGCTAAGTACATTAGCAAAGTCTTCATTCTCATTTTCAAGATTCTCTTCTTGGTATTGTAAAATCTGAGTATTTAAATAGGCATCGTAATGCTCTTGAACAATAACATTAAAAGGTTTTTTAACCCGAGCTCTTCGTTGTTTTTTAACTAGG
Organism: Algorimicrobium bowmanii; assembly: GCF_054031195.1. Next base: position 1,297,116 of record NZ_CM132929.1, on the reverse strand, counting down.
TACTCTCCAAAATCTTTATACAAAATCGCTTTTTTATCAATTTGAACTAGTAATTTATCCCCCGTAAAATCTTGAGGTAAATTCCAGCTTCTTACATAATAATTAGGATTTAAAATAGATGCAAAATACGCTAAAGCTTCAGGATTATCTTTAACCTGATAATTTGCTTTTAATGTTTTAGCTCGTGAGGTATTTATTAATTGTGATCTAGAATCTCTTTTAACGCGTGCTTCTAATTCTGGTTTCATCGTTTCAAAATCGGCAACTTCGGTTTTCTTGAATAACTTTACTATGTGCCATCCAAAACCACTTTCAAAAGGCTCCGAAATATCGCCTTCTTCTTTTAAAGAAAATGCAACATCTTCAAACTCAGAAGAGCTTAGCTGTCCGCCACTAAAAGCAGCTAGTTTACCTCCTTTGTCTGCCGAGCTTTTATCTTCAGAAAACTGCTTAGCTAAAGATTCAAAACTATCACCTTGTAACAGTTTAGTGTAAATATCTTGAATTCGTGTTTCGGCATCTTGTAATTTATCATCGCGTTTGTTTGCTACCATTATATGACCAACGGTACGCTCGCCTCTAGATTGACGAAGATCTTCTACTAATAAAATATGATAACCAAAACGCGTTTTAAACGGATTAGAAACAGTACCAACAGGTGTAGAATAAGCAACTTTCTCAAAGTCGTAAACCATTTTGAAAGCAGAAAAATAACCTAAATTTTCAGCATATATAGTTTGTCCATCATGAACATCCTTCTGTACAGCCTCAAACCCTTCTTGTTCTATTCGCTCTTTAAACCTTAATAGTTTGTTATAAGCAACTAATGTATCCTCAGGATTTGCGCCTTCTTCTAATCGAATTAAAATATGACTCGCTTTAACTTCATTTTTAGTATGCTGATAAGCTTCCTCAACTAACGCCTCTGTTACCTGAGTATCTGTTAAATAATTTTTAGCTAACTGTTTCTTATAGTTATTCAATTCACGTAAATAGGTTGGCATAGTATCCAATCCCTTGGATTGAGCTTCCTTAACTTTTAATTTATAATTGATAAATAATTTTAGGTAAGCGTCAACATCTTTTTGTGATTCATCTTTAACTAAATCCAGGTTTTTATTAAAAATACGTTCAAACTCTGAAGTATACACGGGATCTCCTCCAACTGTAAATAACACGTCCTTACTAGTTGTTTGAGCATTTAAATTTAAAAAAGCCAAAAGAAACACGAAACTATAAAAATATCTCATTAGTCGTAATTTGTTAATTTGAATTCCTGCAAAAATAAGAATATTAACCCATATAGCAAGATGCATTAACAAACGGAACAGAAAGTTTTTTAGTATCCTTAAATTAAGGTTTCGTAAATCAATATTAATTGTATATTTATCTATAGAAATAAAGCAAATACATGAAACACCGCTCCGAAGTATTAATTAATCTTAATTTGACTCGGTTTTTAGAGAAATTAGATAATGTGGACAACCTCAAATTTTGGCATCAAAACTTTAAAGGGTATGCATATATAGATGGTGTACCAAGAGAGGTAGGCTCTAAAATACGATTGTTTTACCATGTTAACAATAAAGATTCACATCTAACCTTAACTATATCTAATAGAGCATTACCGCATCAGCTTGATATAACTTTCGAGAGCGATGGTATATTTGTTAAACAACAGAACCATTTTAAAGCTATTTCAGACTCAACAACATCTTGGACAATGATCAATGAGTTTATTCCAATAAATTTTAAAATGCGCATGTTGTTACTAATTATGCCTAGAACCTTTGGTAAAGAAGTTAGTAAGCATTTATTGAACTTTAAGAAATTTGCTGAAAACACTATTTCAGAAAACTGATTTAAAAGTAACAGCAACCAAAAGTTGTAAACTTATATTGTTTATCCTATTTTTAACTATATGACAGAAATTGATATTGAAAAAGAAAATGCAGCTATAGCAAAAGCATACCGTGAGCTTTTACGAGTAAGTTACAGGACGCTATCAAAAGAAGACAAGGCTCAAATTCGAAAAGCATTTGATGTTGCTGTAGACGCACACAAAGATCAACGCAGAAAATCTGGTGAAGCTTATATTTTTCATCCAATTGCTGTTGCCAAGATTGTTGCTAAAGAAATAGGCTTAGACGCAACATCTATAACCGCGGCACTTTTACATGATGTAGTTGAAGATTGCGACCGCTACACAACACAAGATATAGAAGATTTATTTGGAGCAACCGTAGCTAGAATTGTAGACGGACTAACTAAAATTTCTTCGTTAAATAAGGATACAGATATGGATGTCTCCTTACAGGCGGAAAATTTCCGTAAAATGCTGCTTACACTTAATGATGATGTTCGGGTTATAATAATAAAAATTGCCGACCGCCTCCACAACATGCAAACCATGGATTCCATGCGTGCAGACAAACAAATTAAAATTGCCTCTGAAACGTTATATATTTATGCGCCTTTAGCACACCGAATTGGATTATATAATATTAAAACAGAGCTTGAAGATTTAGGTTTAAAATACACAGAACCGGAAGTTTATAACGATATTTTAAACAAAATAAAGGAAAGCAAAGAGGAACAAGACCTATACATTAAAGAATTTAGCAATGTTATTTCAACATCTTTAGATAAGGAGCATCTAAATTATGAAATTAAAGGACGCCCAAAATCTATTTTTTCAATTAGAAGAAAAATTTTAAATCAAGGTGTTTCATTTGATGAAATTTACGACAAGTTTGCCGTAAGAATTATTTATAAAAGTGATCCTGAAAACGAAAAATTCCTTGCTTGGAAAATTTACTCCATTGTAACCGATCATTTTCGACCAAATCCAATTCGCTTACGAGACTGGATTTCATCTCCAAAATCAACCGGATATGAAGCCTTACACATTACAGTTGTTGGTCCTAAAGGCCGCTGGGTAGAAGTGCAAATCCGAAGTGAACGCATGAATGAAATTGCTGAAAAAGGATATGCAGCTCACTATAAATACAAAGAAGGTGGCGAGGCAGATGACGAAGGTATAGATGCATGGATTGCCAAACTACAAGAAACACTTGAAAACCCTGAAACGAATGCTATAGATTTTGTTGAACAATTTAAATTAAATCTATACTCCAAGGAAATTTTTGTTTTCACACCAAAAGGAGATTTAAAATCACTCCCAAAAGGCGCTACCCCTTTAGATTTTGCATTTAGTATTCATACCGAAATAGGCATGAAAACACGTGGCGCTAAAGTAAACGGAAAATTAGTCCCACTAAGTCACGTATTAAAAAGTGGTGATCGATTAGATATTTTAACCTCCGAAAATGCTAAACCTAACCCAAACTGGTTGGACTACGCAACTACTGCTAAAGCTAGAAGTAAAATAAAATCAGCTTTAAAAGAAGATAAAAAACTTATTGCTGAAGATGGTAAGGAAATCTTACGACGAAAACTAAAACAGCTTAAAATTAACTTAGATGAAAAATCGGTTAATGAACTCGTAAATTTTTTCAAATTAAAAACAAGTCTAGATCTATTTTACCGTGTAGGAACAGGTTCTATTGATAGTACAATGATTAAAGATTTTGCCTCGTCAAGAAGCAACGCCTTTATGAGTTATATAAAAAATAAAATCTCTAGAAAACCAAACATACCTAAAGAAGAGCTTGAAAAAGACGAAATAACCTCTAAGTATGATTTACTTGTTTTTGGAAAAGAAGAAGAAAAACTAGATTACAAACTAGCAAATTGTTGTAATCCTATCCCTGGAGATCCTGTTTTTGGCTTTCTTACAATTAATGACGGCTTGAAAATTCATAAGAAAAACTGTCCAAATGCCGTGAGTTTACAGTCCAACTATGCGTATCGGATTATGAGTGCTAAATGGATAGATTCTTCGCAACAAGAATTCCCTGCACAAATTAAACTTTCAGGAATTGATAATTTAGGACTCGTAAACACCATTACAAAAGTCATTTCATCAAACATGCATGTTAACATGAAGAGCATCAGTTTTGAGAGTGATGGCGGTATTTTTACAGGTAAAATTAATGTTGTTGTTCAAAACAATAACATCCTTAAAAAGCTAATGGACAACCTAAAAAAAATTAATGGTATTGATAAAGTGCAAAGAGTTTAAAATTATATGTAAATTTGCAGCCAATTATGAGTGTTAAAACAGATACAAAAAATCAGGAGATAGTTAAAAATGTGTTTACAGCCTTTTTAAGTGAGAAAGGGCACCGTAAAACACCCGAACGCTATGCTATTTTACAAGAGATTTATAATAGCGAAGAACATTTCGATATTGAATCGCTTTACTTAAACATGAAAAACAAAAAGTATCGTGTAAGTCGTGCAACCTTATACAATACTATAGAACTACTTTTAGAATGCGGTTTGGTACGTAAACATCAGTTTGGCCAAAATCAAGCGCATTACGAAAAATCATACTTTGACAAACAACACGATCACGTAATACTAACAGATACCGGTGAAGTTATTGAGTTTTGCGATCCGCGAATTCAATCGATAAAAAAAACTATAGAAGAGGTTTTTGATATTGAAATAACCAACCATTCTCTCTACTTTTACGGCAACAAGAAAACAACTAAATAATATTTTACAAAATGGCAGTAGACTTACTACTAGGATTACAATGGGGAGACGAAGGCAAAGGAAAAATTGTTGATGTACTTACCTCTAACTACAACATTATTGCCCGTTTTCAAGGCGGACCAAATGCTGGTCATACCTTAGAATTCGATGGTATAAAACACGTATTAAGAACCATTCCTTCTGGAATATTTCACGACAAATCCATAAACGTTATTGGTAATGGTGTGGTAATAGATCCTGTTGTTTTTGTAAAAGAATTAGAAGGATTAGAGCAGTTTAAAATTGATTATATTTCAAAACTAATCATTTCAAGAAAAGCGCATGTAATTTTACCAACTCACAGAATGTTGGATGCTGCTAGCGAAACTGCAAAAGGTAAAGCTAAAATTGGTTCTACATTAAAAGGTATTGGCCCAACTTACATGGACAAAACCGGTAGAAACGGTATCCGTATTGGCGATTTAGAATTATCCGATTGGAAAGATAAATACCGTGCATTAGCTAATAAGCACGAAGCTATGATTAGCTTCTATAATGTAGAAATACAGTACAACCTTAAAGAGTTAGAAAAAGAGTTTTTTGCAGCTGTTGAAAAATTAAAAGAACTAACCTTTATCGATTCTGAAGAATATTTATACCAAGCTCAAAAGGAAGGTAAAACTATATTAGCTGAAGGAGCACAAGGTTCTTTATTAGATATTGATTTTGGAACCTACCCATTTGTAACATCTAGTAACACAACCGCCGCTGGTGCTTGTACAGGTTTAGGTGTTGCTCCAAACCAAATTGGTGATGTTTATGGTATATTTAAAGCCTACACTACACGTGTTGGTTCCGGCCCATTCCCTACTGAGTTATTTGATCAAACGGGAGAAGATATGGCTAGAATAGGTCACGAATTTGGAGCTGTAACGGGACGTTCAAGACGTTGTGGTTGGTTAGATTTGGTAGCATTAAAATATGCATGTCAAGTTAACGGTGTTACCAAATTAATGATGATGAAAGGTGATGTATTATCAGGTTTTGAAACTTTAAAAATATGTACTTCATACGATTATAAAGGTGAAACAATTACGCATTTACCATACAACATCGAACCAGAAAATATTAAACCTATTTATACAGAGTTTACTGGTTGGTCTGAAGATTTAACCAAAATGACAGACAAATCTGAATTCCCTAAAGAATTAAACGACTATATCGACTTTTTAGAAAAAGAATTAGAAATTCCGATTACAGTTGTTTCCGTTGGTCCGGATAGAAAACAAACTATTTTTAGATAATACATATCTAAAACGACTAAATACAAAACCTATCAACGTAAAAATTGATAGGTTTTTCTCTTTTAAAAAAGTTCGTATTCATTTAATTTTCTATTAAAAATTTCACAAACAACCGTTTCACACCGTTTTAATGATTATTTTTGACACAAATTTTTAGAATTTGAAACAAGCAATCTACACATATATACTGTTCATCTGCTGCATATTGGTTTTTTCATCAACAATAGCACAAGAACAAAAACAAATTCAAATTGTTTATAGTGGTTTTTTAAACTTTGATGATGCTATAGAACCGGGCTTAAAAGTCATGACACGTGATGATTCTGGCCAGGTGCATGTGGTGCATGAAGGAATAGACATGTGGTGCGACCAAGCCAACTTATACAGCAACGAAAATTTCCTTGAAGCTTATGGCAACGTAAAAATGAAACAAGGAGACACCATTAATATGAATGCTAAATATGTTGAGTATAGTGGAAAAACACAGCTAGCATTTGCAAGCGGTGAAGTCGTTCTGACGGAGCCGAATTCTACACTTACAACCGACACGTTATATTTTGACAGAATTAAACAGGAATCATATTATAAAAGTGGCGGCCGTGTTCAGCGCGATTCATCTGGCGTTATAACCAGTAAAATTGGACGTTACTACATGGATTCACAAAAATACCAATTTGTAAATTCGGTTGTATTAACAAATCCAGACTATATAATTAATACCAATCATTTAGATTTTTATTCTGAAACAGGACATGCTTACCTATACGGTCCATCAACAATAGTTACTGATGAAAGTAAAACCTATTGCGAAAAAGGATTTTATGACACTGAAAACAAAACAGGTTATGGTGTAAAAAATACTCGTATTGATTATGACAATCGTATTTTTGAAGGAGATAGCTTATTTTTTGATAATACTAGAAATTTTGCTTCGGCAACCAACAACATAACAGTAACTGACACATTAAATAAAAGCATCATTAAAGGGCATTATGCTGAAATTTACAAAGCAAAAGATTCTGTTTTTATTACCAAACGAGCATTAGCTATTACGGTTCAAGAAAATGACTCTATCTATATGCATGCCGACACCCTTATGGTAACAGGAGTACCTGAAAAACGTATTACACGTGCTTTCAGAAATGCAAAGTTCTACAAATCCGATATGAGTGGTAAAGCCGATTCTGTTCATGTAAATCAAGCAACCGGATTAACACAACTAATTAATTTAAAACGTCTTTCATCAAGCGACCCATTTGCTAAACGACGAGATCCAATAATTTGGAATCTTGAGAATCAAATGACAGGTGATACAATTCATATTAAATCAAATCCTAAAACAGAGAAAATAGATTCTCTTTTTGTATTTGAAAATGCTTTTGTTGTCAGTAAAGATACTTTAAGTGAAAACGGATACAACCAAGTAAAAGGAAAAACGCTAGTTGGCTTATTTGATGAAGAAAATAATCTACGACAAGTGGATATTGATAAAAATGCAGAGTCTATCTTTTATGCTCGAAATGAAAACCAAGAGTTAATAGGAATAGATAAAGCTAAATCGGGTAGTATTTCAATTCTTTTTTCAGAAGGAGATATTGAACAATTTATTCGATATAAACAACCAGATGCGACTATGACTCCAGAGTCTGATTTCCCTGAAAACGGAAGACTATTAAGAAATTTTGTTTGGCGCGCAGAAGAACGACCAACAAGTGTTGAAGATTTATTTTCGGACGACCCGCCATTAAACTTACCTAAAATTGAAGGTATAAATGATTATGTACCTCAAGAGAAGTTTTTTGATGATGCATTACTAGAACGGGTTGAAAAAGCTGACAACACGGACAAACAGGAAATGAGCCCTAACAGTAAAAAACCGTTAAAACCAAGTCGAGCATCTAGAAACATACCGCAAACAGACACAGAAACTATAGAAGAAAATACAGCTCCTCAAATAAATGAGGCCATTAATTTAGAAGACAATTAACAGTGAAAACGGATTTCTTTAAGCACCAAGCACAAACATCTCCTCACCCTTTAGCTATGGAGGTTTCGCATGCTAAAGGCTCATATATATACAATACAGACAATAAAGCGTTTTTAGATTTTGTTGCAGGAGTTTCAGCGTGTACACTAGGACACAATAACCCTTTAGTCGTTAACGCTATTAAAGACCAAGCAGATAAATACCTGCATGTTATGGTGTACGGTGAATACATTCAAGAACCAGCTGTTGCTTTAACTAAATTACTAGCCAATAACTTACCCGATTCATTACAAAGCACTTATTTAACAAATTCAGGTACAGAAGCAGTTGAAGGCGCAATAAAATTAGCCAAACGCGCTACAGGAAGGAGTGAAATAATATCTGCAAAACATGCGTATCATGGAAACACTATGGGAGCATTAAGCGTAATGGGCTATGAAGAACGCAAAAAAGCATTCCGTCCATTAATTCCAGATGTGCGATTTATACAATTCAACTCTGAAGCCGATATTCAAAAAATAACGACTAAAACCGCTGGTGTTATTCTGGAAACTATTCAAGGTGGAGCAGGTTTTATTGAACCAAATCCTGGATACTTAGAAAACGTAAAAAAACGTTGTGAAGAGGTTGGAGCCTTATTAATTCTAGACGAAATTCAACCAGGAATAGGTCGTACAGGAACACTTTTTGCTTTCGAACACTATAACTGTACACCTCACATTCTTGTTACAGGAAAAGGGCTTGGTGGCGGCATGCCCATTGGCGCTTTTACAAGTTCTAATAAACTCATGCAATTGCTTCAAGATAATCCTAAATTAGGGCATATTACAACATTTGGAGGGCATCCGGTTATTGCTGCCGCAGCACATGCGACACTTAATGAAGTGGTATCATCTCAATTAATGAATGAAACCCAAACAAAAGAAATTTTAATTAAAAAACACCTGAAACATCCACTAATAAAGGAAATACGAGGCAAGGGTTTAATGCTAGCTGCAATAACGCCTTCTGCCGAAATTACTAGTGAAGTTATTTTAAAATCTCAAGAAGCAGGTTTAATTTTATTTTGGCTACTCTTCGAACCCAAAGCCATTAGAATCACACCACCACTAACGATAAGCAACACCGAATTAATAAAAGGTTGTCAAATAATAACACAGATTTTAGACGAGATTCAAACAAGAAACGATCTAAAAACTAATTAAAAAAATGTATAATTGGCTCAATTGTTGATTACTTTGTTAAAAACATTTGAGACATTTGGCATAAATCCCCAAATAGAACGTTACTTTTATTTAAGGAAAAACTATATAAATTAGCTTATGGAGTTAACTCCAAATAACAACAATAATATTTCATTAACTCGATTCGAATCGATGTTAAAAACAAACCATGTTTTGTTTTTTGATTCTGAAGAATTTGAAAATATTATTCACCACTACCTAAACCAAGGTAAAATGGCTTTAGCAAAAAAAGCTATTAAGCTTGGTTTACAACAACACCCAACATCCATTAACTTAAAACTGTTTCAAGTTGAAATTTTCGTTTTTGAAAATGATTTAGAAAAAGCAGATCAACTTATTAACGATTTGCATACGTTGGAACCTAGAAATGAAGAGATTTACATTCAAAAAGCTAATATTTTATCAAAACGCGATAACCATAAAAAAGCTATCGAAGTTTTAGAGAAAGCTGCTGAGCTTTCTGAAGATCCTATTGATATTTATTCTTTAATAGGTATGGAGCATCTGTTTTTGGATCAGTTTGAAGAAGCCAAAAATAACTTCATGAAATGCCTTGAGGCTGACACAGAAGATTACACAGCACTACATAATATGATTTATTGTTTTGAGTTTTTAGAACAACATGAGGAGGCCATAACTTACCTGAATATGTTTCTTGAAAACAATCCTTTTTGTGAAGTTGCATGGCACCAATTAGGAAAACAATATTTCGATTTAAAAGATTATGAAAAAGCATTAACAGCTTTTGATTTTGCTATAATTTCGGATGATACTTTTATTGGAGCTTACCTTGAAAAAGGAAAAGTTTTAGAAAAATTAAAACGTCATGAAGAAGCTATCGAAAACTATTCTATTACGTTACAATTAGAAGACCCTACATCTTTTGCTTTACTTCGCATTGGTGTTTGTCACCAAAAGTTAGGCAATAATGAATTAGCAGTTCAATATTTTTATAAAACAGTTGAGGAAGATCCTTTATTAGATAAAGGTTGGATAGCAATAACTAAATTTTATTTACGTCAGAAAAACTATCAAAAATCACTTTATTATATAAATAAAGCCATGAATATTGATAGTGAAAACATTAATTACTGGAAACTGTACGCACAAATTAATGAACGCTTGAATTTTTTAGAAGAAGCTGAACGTGGCTATAAAAAAACTTTAGAGTTAGGTAATTACGAATTAGATACTTGGTTAAAACGTGGTGATATATTACATAAACTAGGAGAAACAGAAGGCGCTATTTACAATTTCATTCAGGCTTCAGAATTCTATCCTGAAAATGCTGAAATAGAATTTCGTTTAGCTGGCTTACACTACCTACTCCTGGAAACCGAAAAAGGATCATATCATCTAAAAAATGGCTTACGTTATAACGTAGAATATATGTTTATAATTGAAGAATTGTTTCCTACAGTTTACCAATCCAGTCAAGTAAAGTCTCTGCTAAAAATTGACGATAACTCCAACGTCTAATTTTATTTAATTACCTTTGGTTTTCTGTTTATAAAACTAAATCATGCAAAGACGTTTATCCGATTATTTATTGATTTCCCTTAAAGGATTAGCAATGGGAGCAGCCGATGCTGTACCTGGAGTTTCCGGAGGAACCATTGCTTTTATATCAGGTATTTACGAGGAGTTAATAGACACTATAAGTAATATAAATTTAGACTTACTAAAAACTTTAAAAAATTCAGGATTTACTAGTTTTTGGAATGCCTTAAATGGTAATTTCTTACTAGCTCTATTAACTGGTATTATTGTTAGTTTTGTATCGTTTATGCGTTTAGCAAAACATCTTATTGAGTACCATCCGATTCTAATATGGTCATTTTTCTTTGGACTTATAATTGCGAGTATCTATTTTGTTGGTAAGCAAATAACTAAATGGAGCTTACCCACTATTTGTGCTTTAGCTATTGGAACGATTGCTGCCTATTATGTAACAACACTGCCCTCTTCTGCTAGTAATGAATCTCCTTTATTTTTATTTATTGCAGGAGCAATAGCCATTTGCGCCATGATTTTGCCTGGAATATCTGGTTCTTTTATCCTTCTTGTATTGGGTGCATACAAAACGTTAAGCGATGCGTTTCATGATTTTGATATTCAACGTATAGCTATTTTTGCTAGTGGTGCTTTAATAGGCTTACTTAGTTTTAGCCATATATTAAAATGGTTATTTAAAAATTTCCACAATATAACATTAGCGCTTTTAACGGGTTTTATATTTGGCTCTCTTAATAAAGTATGGCCATGGAAAATAACCAACCTAGTTATGGAAAAATCCTCTGGCGCAATAATGCCGCTATCCGACATAAGTAACTTAGGGAACTTAACACTGCATCAACAGCAATTAGCCGATTTTGAATCATTAAAAGTTATTTCAGAAACGAGTGTACTTCCGGAAGTATACAGCTTGAACAATGCCGGCTTTGAGACACAATTATTACCTGCAATCTTATTAATGATTACAGGGTTTCTTACTATTTTTATCTTAGAACGTTTCGGTAAAAAAATAAAATAATGCAAAGCACTCAAACCTTAAAAGATAAATTACTTTTAGTCTTAAAAGGATTGGCTATGGGAGCTGCAAATAAAGTTCCTGGTGTTTCTGGTGGCGTGGTAGCCTTTGTTGCTGGCTTTTATGAAGAGTTTATTTATTCCTTACAAAAGGTTAATGGCAAAGCTTTAAAACTATTACTAAATGGTCGATTTTTAAGCTTTTATCAATATATCAATGGTCGATTTTTAAGCCTTCTATTTTTGGGAATGATTATTAGCTACTTCAGTATCTCAAAAATATTAGACTACCTAATTAAACACTACGAACTCTATGTCTGGAGTGTGTTTTTTGGAATGATTTTAGGGTCAGTGTATTATATTAGTAACGACTTTAAAAGTTGGAATCATAAAACCATAATTGCATTAGTAATTGGTATTATTTTAGGTTTAAGCATTAGCTTTCTAGACCCTGCAATGGAGAATGATAATTTATGGTTTGTATTTTTTTGCGGTATTATAAGTGTATCAGGCATGACACTTCCGGGCTTCTCAGGATCTTTCATACTAATTCTTTTAGGCAACTACGTGCTTTTACTGGTAGATTCAGTTAACGCGCTTTCTGATACATTTTATGAGATTATTCAAGGTGATTTCAGCTTTATAGATAATTCACCGCGTATCCGTATGCTTAAAATCCTTGCTGTTTTTACATTTGGCTCTGTGGTAGGACTAGTTACATTTTCTCATGCGTTAAGCTATATTTTAAAACATTATAAAAATATTACTACAGCTACAATAATAGGTTTTATTACAGGGTCATTAGGTGTTGTCTGGCCTTGGAAAGAAACCATTTTTAAAACAGAAAGCAATGGCGCTCCTATTCTAGACTCTTCTGGAAAGCAAATTATAGCAGATTACCAAAGATATTTACCTGAGGTTACAACTGAAACAGCATGGGCTATGACATATATTATCTTAGGTATTGCTATTGTATTAGGATTAGAATTTTATGGAAAACAATCAAAACATTAACAGACATAAATTTGGATTAATAGGCAAGGATATCTCCTATTCATTTTCTGAAAATTATTTCGCAAATAAATTTAAAACAGAAAATATAAAAGGTGTCAGTTACCAAAATTTTGATATACCAAATATTGAAGCGGTACTGCCTATTTTAGAAGACCCTGAGATAAGAGGCCTAAACGTTACCATACCTTACAAAGAAGCAATTATCCCCTACTTAGATGATTTACATAAAAAAGCCAAAGCCATTGGAGCCGTAAACACGATAAAAATAACCAAATCCGGAAAATTAATAGGCTACAACACTGACTGTTACGGCTTTAAAAACACGATAAAACCGCATTTAAACCCCTCTCATAAAACTGCATTAATTTTAGGCACTGGAGGCGCTAGCAAAGCCATTGCATACACATTAGAAGAGCTAGACATTAACTATTTGTTCGTGTCTAGAAATGCAAGAAACACTAAACAAATTAGTTATAGCGATCTTACAGAAGCATGCATAACAAAGCATCTAGTTATTATAAATTGCACTCCTTTAGGTACTTTTCCAAATATAGCAGACGCTCCAAACATTCCATATGCAGCCTTAACCGAAAACCATATTCTTTTTGACCTAATTTATAACCCTGAAGAAACGGTCTTTCTTAAAAACGGAAGAGAACATAAAGCTACAACTATAAACGGCTTACAGATGTTAAATTTACAAGCCGAAAAAGCTTGGCACATATGGAATAAGTAATAACAGTCGCCTTATATCGCATTTAAAAGCGCTATCTTTTTGTAATTATTACAGTTGTTGCTATCTTTAACGCAAGAGTTATTAAAAAACTAACACATTCAAAAAAATGTCAGAGCACGATAACCTGCCTAAAGCAGATGGAAAATCAGAAGAATTACAAACGGATCACACATTGGAAAATGCCGATCAACAATCAGAAGTAACAAATGCACAAGTAGCTGCTGAACCTGAAGAAACTCAAAACACACCTGAGCAAGAAACTCAAGATGAAGTTATTGATGAAATAGAAGCTTCCAATGCCGAAGACGCCGAAGATGAAGGCAATGCAGAACGACATGAAATTGAAGACATAGATTATGATAAGCTATCTATGGAAGCCCTAATTGATGCTATTGAGAATTTGGTGTCAAATTATAAAGTACAAGCCATAAAGAAACCTCTTGAGGAGATCCGATCGGCTTTTAAATCTCAAATCAATACGCTCTTAGATGAGAAAAAAGAAGAGTTTATAAATGACGGTGGTAATGAAATTGATTTCTACTACAACCACCCACTACAAAATAGATTTAAAGATGCTTATAAAAGCTATAAGAGTAAATTACATACGCATCACAAAAACATTGAAAATAACTTAAAAGAAAACCTTGCTAATAGACTTCAAATAATTGAAGAATTAAAAGGTTTATTTAATGTAGAAGAAAACATAAACACAACCTACAAGCATTTTAAAGACCTACAAGAACGTTGGAAGAATGCTGGACCAATTCCTCGTGACAAATACAATAATGCTTGGAATAGTTACCACCATCATGTGGAGTTATTTTATGATTACCTACATCTGAACAGAGACTTAAGAGATTTAGATTTCAAACATAATCTAGATCAAAAATTAAAAATAATCGAACGTGCTGAAGAACTAGCTGAAGACAAAAACCTTAATCGCGCCTTTAGAGAATTACAAGTTCTACATAAAATGTGGAAAGAAGAACTAGGACCTGTAGATAAAGAGCACCGTGAAACTGTATGGAACCGCTTTAAAGCAGCTACAAAAACAATACATGACCGTCGTCAAGCTCATTTTGCAGATCTAGAAGTAGCCTATGAGAAAAACTTAGAGGTTAAAAAAGAAATAATAGCACATATTCATAAACTAACTGAAAAAGGTGCCGAATCCCATAATGCTTGGCAAAACAACATTAAAGATGTTGAGCAATTAAGAGATTTATTTTTTAGTGCCGGTAAAGTACCTATTAAAGTTAATGAAGAAACTTGGACTGAATTTAAAGACGCTGTTCGTGAATTTAACCGAAAGAAGAATGCCTTTTATAAAAATCTGAAGAAATCACAATTAGATAACTTAAAGCAAAAAATGGCTTTAATTAAAATTGCTGAAGAAAACAAAGACAGTGAGGATTTTAATGCAACCACCGCGTTGATGAAAAAAATTCAAAACGATTGGAAAAAAATCGGTCATGTTCCTAGAAAAAACAGCGATAAAATCTGGAAACAATTTAAAACAGCATGCAACTACTACTTTGACAGATTACACAAAGCCAAAGATGCTGTTAATGCTGAAGGCATGGAAGCTTACAACAGTAAAATTGAGCTTCTAGACACACTAAAGAATCTAGAACTATCTGAAGATAAAGAAGCAAGTTTAGCACAAATTAAAACCGTTTTAGAGCAGTGGAAAGCTATAGGTAATGTACCTAGTAATAAACGCTATGTAGAAACTAAACTAAACAAAGTTCTTGATGGCATATTTAAGAAATTAAATATAGACAAAAACGAATCTGAAATGATTAAGTTCGAAACTAAACTAGAATCGTTAAGTAACGCGAAAGATTCAAGACATTTAGATAATGAGCTTCAATTTATTAGAAAACGCATAAATGAAATTAAAGCTGAAATTAATCAATTGGAAAATAATTTACAGTTCTTCCAAAATGTAAATGATGACAACCCATTGGTTAAAGATGTTCATAAAAACATCTCAAAACATAAGCAAGAACTTGAACTATGGAAAGTTAAGCTTACAAAAATTAAATCGCTATACTAAGATTAGTGTATTTATATAATAGTTATAAATTCAAAATCCTGCTTGTCGTATTTAACTTCAAGCAGGATTTTTACTAACTAAACTAACTAATAGTTGTTTCAGTCCCAAATAAAACAACTAATTCTACCTATATACGCACTTATCAAGGAAAGATATAAGTAAATAAGAATTACTTAAATGCGCATTCATTTTATATACGGAGCGAAAACAAATTTGGATGTTCAATAATGAAAAATAATTATAATTCCACACAACAAAAACACCAAACAATTAATTATCAGTGTACTTAAAACTATTATTTTTTTGAAATTTCCTCTTAAAAAGTCATATTGTTATAAAAATAAAAGGGTTGCATTAAATAAAATGCAACCCTTTTTTATGTAATTCTAAATAAGTTATTTATTTCCAGAATGAAAAACAACTACATTAACAAAGTTTATAAACGCCCATCAGCATCTTCACGTGGTAATAACGACTTAACATCAAACACCACACCCGTTTCACTTTTTAGAGAATTTATATCTAATTCTAAAAACTCATTATGAGAAACAGCTAAAACAATTCCGTCATAGGCATCTTGTAAATTATCAGCTTGACCAATTAAGTTTAAATTATACTCATGTTGTACTTCTTCTGCAGAAGCCCAAGGATCGTATACATCAACGTTAATATCATAAGTTTCAAACTCACGAATAATATCAATAACACGTGAATTACGAATATCAGGACAGTTTTCTTTAAAAGTAATACCTAAGACTAATACATTTGCACCTTTAATTGTAGCGCCTTTTTTAATCATCATTTTTACTGTTTCGGTAGCTACATAACTTCCCATACTATCGTTCATCTTACGACCAGCCAATATAATTTCAGGATTGTAACCACTTTCTATAGCTTTTTGAGCTAGGTAATAAGGATCTACACCAATACAGTGACCACCAACTAAACCTGGAGAGAATTTAATAAAATTCCATTTAGTACCAGCTGCTTCTAATACCGCTTTGGTATCAATATCTAACAACCTAAATATTTTAGATAATTCATTTACGAAAGCAATATTAATATCACGTTGAGAATTTTCAATAACTTTTGCTGCTTCTGCAACTTTTATCGATGGTGCTTTATGTGTTCCAGCTAATATTATTGAGCGATATAAATCATCTACTACAGTTGCTATTTCTGGCGTGGAACCCGATGTTACTTTTAAAATTTTAGTTACAGTGTGTTTTTTATCACCTGGATTAATACGCTCAGGCGAATAACCTGCATAAAAATCTTGATTGAACTTAAGTCCAGAAACGGATTCTAAAATTGGCACACAAACATCTTCTGTAACTCCAGGATATACAGTAGACTCATAAATAACAATATCATCCTTTTTAAGAACTTTTCCGATAGCTTCACTCGCTTTTATAAGCGGAGTAAATACAGGCTTATTTAAAGCATCTGTAGGTGTAGGCACTGTTATAATATAAATATTAGAAGCAGCTAACTCTTCAACTGAGTCTGTAATATACAATCCAAGTTCACCACAAGTTTCGGATAGTACAGCTTTTAAATCTGGCTCAGCTACTTCCAACGTACGGTCTGTTCCTGCACGAAGTTCTTGCACGCGTTTGCTATATATATCAAACCCTGTAACTGGGTATTTCTTTGCAAACTCTACGGCTAGTGGTAAACCAACATAACCTAATCCTACTATTGTAATATTGTGCTTTTTCATAATCTAATTATTGTCCTGTACTCCAGGTATTATATGCGTTTTAAGAACTGTTTAATTTTATTTAGTATGCCTTTATTACCATCTTCATGATAAGCATTTCCATAAACTCCATAACCATAGCCATAGCCATAACCATAGCCATAGCCATAATTATGATTTGATTTATGCTTATAGAAATTAAGTATGAAATTTATGTTTTTCATTTCACCACCTCGGTATTTTGCATTAATTAATTGCAACATCCCTTTTTTGGTATAATCTAATCGTACCATGAATAACGATGTATCAGCATATTTTACAATCTCTAATGCATCTGTTACCAAACCTAATGGTGGTGTATCTAAAATGATAATATCGTAGGTTTTTCGTAAATCGACAATAAGAGACTCCATATTTCCACCCATTAATAATTCGGAAGGATTGGGAGGTATTGGTCCAGCTGGAACTACATCTAGGTTTTCAATATGCGTATGATTTACTACCGATTCAAAATCCGATTCACCAATAAAATAATTCACCATTCCGGTGTCATTGGTTAAACTAAAATCATCAAATATTTTAGGCTTACGTAAATCTAAACCTAATAAAATAGTTTTCTTACCACTTAAGGCATAAACAGTAGCAATATTAATGGAACAAAATGTTTTACCTTCCCCACTAACGGAAGATGTTATCATAATAGTTCTACCGCCTTCTTTAGGGTCTTTGTTTAAAATAAACTGCAAACTAGAACGAATAGAACGAAAAGATTCGGCTACAGCTGATTTTGGTTTTTCAAAAACAACCAAGTTGTTATGATAGCGATATTTACCAATTAATCCTAAAATAGGAATTTTAGACAAACGCTCTACTTCATCTGAACCATGAATAGTATGATCTAATAAAAAGACTACAAAAATAAGAAACATTGGAATAAAGAAACCAAGCATAAGTCCCATCATATAATTCAAGGATTTATTCGGACCTATTAATCCGCCTCCAATATCTTTAGCTTCGTCAATGATACTAATATCTGATATATTTGCTGCTTTTACTATGGCTGCCTCACTTCGCTTATCCATATATAAGTTATAAGCTTCCTGACTAATATCTAGTTTTCGTTGTATCTTTAAAAACTCCTGCTGATCTTCTGGCAAACCGCTTAATTTTGCTTCTAATTCAGCTATATTAGCATTTAACTTACTCATTAATATGCGAATCGTGTTTTTCGTAGCTCTAATAGTTTCTAGTAACACGTTTTTTTCAGCATCTATTTGTCTATCTAAATCTTTAAAATTTACAGATCCTTCACGAGTCGTATACTCTTTGCTTTGTCGTTCTATAGCTAAAGCTGTTATTTTAGATACACTACTCTGTATGTTTGTTTCTTCAATACCTACCGAACTCGGTGCGGCAATACTTGTATAATTAGTTTTGGTTTGTAAATATGTTTCTAAAGCATCTAAGTAATTAAGTTTACTTGTTTCTGCTTCACGTTCAAATTCCAAATCCTTTAGCTTGCTAGAAATATCACTCATTTCTGTCGATACATCGAAGACCTTATTCTTCTTTCTAAACGAGTTCATCTCATCAGCAAAATCTTTTAAGTTGGTATTTACAGCGTTCAAACTACTGTCAATAAACTTAATTGTATTGGTTGCATATAAATTTTTACGCTCCAATTCTGTTTCACTCAATATTGTTGCTGTAGTATTTAAATAATCAACAATTTTAGATTTATTATTTCCTGCTAAACTTAAACGCAATACTGATGCTGATGCGCTACTAAACGGATTAACACCAATTCCTCTTTTATAACTATTTACTACGCCATCGAAATTGCTAAATTGCATAAAATACTCGCTACCAACTTGTACAACCCGATCTTTTCTTAAATTTAAAACACCATTAAAAAACGGTAAATCTATTACAGAGCCTACTTGAAATGTTTTCTTATAAGGACCTAATGGCACCGATACAGATTGTCTTTCTTTAGTATCATAGCGTTGTCCTGAACCTCGTTCTGTTTCATATTCGGTAAATACCTCAAAAGTTGATTCAGACAAAAATCGAATACCTATAAATTTCCCTAACACTTGAGGTTTATCTAAACTTGGTGTAAAAACAAAAGGTGTGTTTTTATATACATCAATTTTTCGATACTTACCTTGAACAAAATAGTTCATATAAGACTTCAGGGAATCTACTACTTTTTCATTATGCGTTCTGGTTTGTAGTGTAGTTATGGTTTTTCCCATTTTTCCTGACACACCTCCCCAATTGAAAGAAATACTGGTATTGGCTGTAAAAAAAGGATTCTGATCGTTTTCAACGGATATAAGCGATTCTAATTTATAAACATTCTGTTTTCTAACATTTATAAAATAAGCTATCACAAGTGCGACACCAATACAAGCCAATACAAATTTCCAAAGGTTTAATACTTTAAATAAATACCCTTTAAAATCGAAATTAATACTCCCATTTTCGCCTTGGTCTACATCATCATATTCGTATTCTGCCATAATTTAAAGCTTGTCTATTAGTAGTAAAGTTGTCGTTACTAAGGATAATGCAGTTATAATTGTTCCAAGTGTTTGCAACCCTGTAATACCCGTTCCCCATGATTTTTGTTTCAAAGGCTTCACATAAATAATATCATTCATCTGAATATAATAATACGGCGATTCCATAACACTTACATCTAATAAATTTAGATGATGAATTTGTTGTCCTTGTGGGTATTGCCTGATAATCGTTACATCTTCACGGTTTCCCGTTACCAAAATATCACCTGCATTTGCTAAGGCTTCAAAAATATTAACGCGAGGTTGGTAAAGGGTTTGTGTTCCTGTACTACCAACTTCTCCAGTTACGGTAAATCGCAACCCTGTTAATTTAACAGTAACAAAAATATTAGCAGCCTCCTTAAACTCATCGGCTAATAGTTTTGTTTCAATCATTTTTTCAATTTCTTCAGTAGTAAAACCTAAAACATTAATCTCTCCTAAAACTGGTATTCGAATATTTCCATGCATATCTACCGTAAAACCATCAAAAAAAGCACGCTCATCACCATTGGCATTTAAGTCTGCTTCTCCAACAGGATTGTAGATTTGAACATTTTCTTGATCCAATGCTTTTACACGAATATTAAGGATATCGTTTATTTGAACACGGTAAGGCTTTTGCTTTTCGGTTATAACTTGAGTAGAATCTGTACCGGTTTCTTTATTTTGTAAATACACCAATTCTTTATTAGGAATACAAGACACTGACAACAAGGTTAATAAACCTAATAAAATTACATATAAATGCTTCATTGTAAGGATGAGAGTTTCATCACAAATATAGCTTTTCAGTAGGAAAATCAAAACTTATCATATAAATTTTGATTTATTTACGTTCTTTGCAAAAAAATATACGTTGAACTACCTTACTGTTGAAAATATCTCGAAATCTTATGGCGAATTAACGCTGTTTGAAAACTTATCTTTTAGTATTCATAAAGATCAGAAAATTGCCTTTGTTGCCAAAAACGGAACTGGCAAAACATCTGTATTAAATATGCTTGCAGGAAAAGACAGTCCCGACTCTGGACAAATTATATACCGCAAAGATATTACAGTAGCGGTACTCTCACAGGATCCCGATTTAAAAGATAGCTTAACCGTTGAGGAAGCTATATTTGATACTTCAAACCCTATACTAGATGTCATTAAAGCATATGAACTAGCACTTAAAAATCCAGATGATTCCGAAGCTTATCAAAAAGCTTTTGAAAACATGGACAGACATCAAGCTTGGGATTTTGAAACCCAATACAAGCAAATTCTATTTCAATTAAAACTTGATAACCTCAACCAAAAAGTAAGTGCCCTTTCTGGAGGACAGAAAAAACGCTTAGCATTAGCCAATGCTTTATTAAAAAAACCGGATCTATTAATTTTAGATGAACCTACGAATCATCTAGATTTAGAAATGATTGAATGGTTAGAAGGTTTTTTTGCAAAAGAACAAATTACCTTATTTATGGTTACGCATGATCGTTATTTTTTAGAACGTGTGTGCAATGAAATAATCGAATTAGACCACGGAGAACTTTTTGCCTACAAAGGGAATTATTCATACTATCTTGAAAAAAGAGAGGCCCGAATTGAAAACGAAGCTATAGAAACAGGCAAAGCGAAACAATTATTCAAAAAAGAATTAGACTGGATGCGCAAACAACCAAAGGCGCGAACCACTAAATCTAAATCTAGAATTGATGATTTTCATGATATTAAACACCGAGCAAACAAACGCCGTCAAGACCATGAAATACAACTAGAATTAAACATGGAGCGTTTGGGGAGTAAAATCCTTGAGCTCCATAAAGTATCTAAAAGCTTTAAAGACAAAACCATTTTAGATCAATTCGAATACACTTTCAAAAAAGGAGAACGTGTTGGTATTATTGGAAAAAACGGTACAGGAAAATCAACATTTTTAAACATCTTAACTCAAACTATAACACCCGATTCCGGTAAAGTTGTAATTGGTGAAACGGTGAAGTTCGGGTACTACACCCAATCTGGAATCACCATAAAACCAGAACAAAAAGTAATTGATGTTATAAAAGAATTTGGCGAGTATATACCTCTAAAAAAAGGACGTCAAATTAGTGCTGGACAACTTTTAGAACGCTTTTTATTTAGTAGAAAAAAACAATATGATTTTGTTGAAAAATTAAGTGGTGGCGAACGAAAACGCCTATATTTATGTACCGTATTAATACAAAATCCGAATTTTCTTATTTTAGATGAGCCGACTAACGACCTTGATATTGTAACCTTAAATGTCCTTGAAAGCTTCCTTTTAGATTTCCCAGGCTGTTTAATGGTTGTTTCTCACGACCGTTATTTTATGGACAAAATTGTTGACCACCTATTAGTCTTTAGAGGAGAAGGAGTTGTAGAAGATTTTCCTGGAAATTACTCCGATTTCAGAACTTATGAAGATAGTTTTGTCCCAGAATCTAAAGACTCCGATAAAAAAGAAAAAAAACAGTGGAAAAAAGACTCTAATACCAGTTTGACATATAACGAGCAGAAAGAATATAAAAACATTGAGAGTAAAATAAGTAGTCTAGAATACGATAAGGCTGAAATTGAAAAGCAATTTCTAAATCCCGATTTAACACCTGATGAAATAAATACATTATCTGAAAAACTTCAAGAAATATTAGACGATATTGAAGAAAAAGAAATGCGTTGGTTTGAACTCAGTGCTAAACTAGAGGAGTAATCTATTCTGGTTATTCTAAATATAATAGATTAAAAGGCTAACAACGTGTACCAACAAAAAAAATACATTCAATTTTTATTAAACTCTACCAACCAACATGGTGTACACTCTCCTTTTATTTATAAACTAATAACCACCTGTTTTTATGATAAAACAGACTATTCAGCTTATACAACATTACAAGATTACCGAAAAAATCTACTTAAAAACAATCAAAAATTAAACATTACAGACTTAGGTCCTGGTTCAAAAAAAACAAAAACGAAGCAACGTGTCGTTTCTGAAATAACAAAAACATCTGGTAGTAAATTAAACCGAGCTAAATTAGCGTACAGATTAAGCAAGTATTTTAATCCTAAGCACATTTTAGAATTAGGCACTTCATTGGGAATTGCCACACAAGCTTTGCACCTAGGATCGCCAAACGCACAAATAACAACTATTGAAGGTTGTCCAAATATTTCTCAGTTTACAAAAGACTCATTAAAAAATCTCGAGAACATACAGTTTCTAAACGGTGATTTTGCATCTCAAATATCCTCCTTACAGAATAATACATGGGATATTGTTTTTATAGATGGTAACCATACTAAAGAAGCCACCATTAATTATTTTGAGACCTTACTCCCTACTGCTCACAATGACACGCTATTTATTTTTGATGACATCTATTGGTCAAAAGGCATGACTGAAGCATGGGAAATTATAAAAAAACACCCCAAAGTAACGGCTACTATAGACACTTTTTTCTGGGGCTTTGTTTTCTTCCGTAAAGAGCAAGGTAAAGAGCATTTTAAAATCCGCCTATAAATATTAAATAAGCATCCAAAAAAGAGACTAAAGCAATCGCTTCATAGATCATAAACCTTAAATAATTCTTTGTCTTACCACGCATAACCTGTAACTTTGATAAACTAATTTCTACTTTATGAAAGTTTACACAAAAACAGGTGATAAAGGTACCACAGCCTTATTTGGAGGTACCCGAGTACCTAAACACCATATACGAATTGATAGTTACGGAACAGTTGATGAACTAAACTCCCATTTGGGACTTATTAGAGATCAGGATATCAACCCTCACTACAAAGACGTTTTAATTCATATTCAAGATCGCTTATTTACAGTAGGTGCCATATTAGCAACCGACCCTGAAAAAGCAGTTCTAAAAAACGGAAAAGAGCGCCTAAATATTCCTAAAATTTCTGATGAAAACATTAAGCTATTAGAACAAGAAATAGATAATATGAATGACGACTTACCCCCTATGACACACTTTGTTTTACCAGGTGGTCATCAAACAGTGTCATTCTGTCACATAGCACGCTGTGTTTGCCGTCGTGCGGAACGTTTAGCCACGGAACTAAACACTGTAGACCCTATTGACGCCATGGCACTAACCTATTTAAATCGCCTATCTGACTATATATTTGTATTGGCACGAAAATTGTCCTTTGACTTAAACGCAGAGGAAGTTAAGTGGATTCCTGAAAAACAGTAATCCGTACAGACAAAGCCTGTTTTTACCCTTAAGTACTTTTAAATTAGCTACTAAAGGCACGTTCTTGTATTTTATGTGTAATTAATTGTTTTTTTTCTTGTGTATTTAAACTAAAAATTTATTTTTGCAAAAAATAAAACGAATTACAAATGTATTGGACACTAGAATTAGCATCTTATTTAAGTGATGCACCTTGGCCTGCCACTAAAGATGAACTTATTGATTACTCAATTAGAACAGGAGCACCATTAGAAGTAGTTGAAAACTTACAATCTATTGAAGATGAAGGTGACTCTTATGAGTCTATTCAAGAAATCTGGCCGGATTATCCAACAGACGAAGATTACCTCTGGAACGAGGATGAATATTAATAACATTTTAAAAAAGTCTCGTCTAGAGGCTTTTTTTATACATTAATATTAAGACACAAACAAAACGTTTTTTTGAAATTCAAAAAAACAAAACATATATTTAATATTAGCGAATAGCTAATACAACTTAAACACCTAACAAATGAGTTTTTTAGATTCAGTCCTTAAGGTTTTTGTTGGCGATAAGTCTAAACAAGACGTAAAAGCCATCATGCCTCTAGTTGAAAAAATTAAAACATTCGAAGCCGCACTCGAAAAACTATCTCATGATGACCTTCGTGCTAAAACGGCAGAATTCAAAGAAAAAATTGCCGAAGCAAGGAAACCACTCCAAGCTGAAATTGACAACCTTCTAGAAAAGGCTAATAATACTGAGGATATCGACCAACGTGAAGATATATACCTAGAAGTTGATAAAATAAAGGACACGATTTACACCGTTACCGAAAAAGTGCTTAACGATATTCTTCCTGAAGCCTTTGCCGTGGTTAAAGAAACAGCTAAACGTTTTGTTCATAATACACAAATAGCAGTAACAGCTAATACTTTCGATCGTGAAATTTCAGGAGAAAAAGACTATGTTGAATTACAAGACAATCAAGCTATTTGGGCTAACTCATGGGATGCTGCTGGGAAACCAGTTACCTGGGACATGATTCATTATGATGTGCAGCTTATTGGTGGTATTGCTATGCACCAAGGTAAAATTGCCGAAATGCACACAGGGGAAGGTAAAACACTTGTTGCAACATTACCTGTATATTTAAATGCTCTTGCAGGTAAAGGTGTTCACTTAGTAACTGTAAATGATTATCTAGCAAAACGTGATAGTGCATGGATGGCTCCTATTTTTGAGTTTCACGGAATGCGTGTAGACTGTATAGATTATCACCAACCAAATTCTGCCGCTCGTAAAAAAGCATATTTAGCAGATATCACTTACGGAACAAATAACGAATTTGGTTTCGATTATTTACGTGATAACATGGCACATTCACCTGATGATTTAGTGCAACGCCCACACCATTATGCTATTGTTGATGAGGTGGATTCTGTATTAATTGATGATGCTAGAACACCTTTAATTATATCTGGACCTATCCCTCAAGGAGATCGTCATGAATTTATAGATTTAAAACCTAAAGTAGATAGCATTGTTTCTGTTCAGCGTAAATACTTAACAGGCGTACTAGCTGAAGCTAAAAAACTTATTGCTGCTGGCGATACTAAAGAAGGTGGTTTTCAGTTATTACGTGCCTACAGAGGTATTCCAAAAAATAAAGCATTAATTAAGTTTTTAAGTGAAGAAGGTATCAAGCAGTTACTTCAAAAAACTGAAAACTATTACATGCAAGACAATAACCGTGAGATGCCAAAAATTGACGCGGAATTGTACTATGTTATTGAAGAAAAGAATAATCAGATTGAATTAACCGATAAAGGTATTGAGTTCCTTTCAGGAAAAGACGATCCGAATTTCTTCGTAATGCCAGAAATAGGAATAGAAATTTCAAAAATTGAAAATCAAAACCTATCATCTGAAGAAGAGGCTAATTTAAAAGAAGACCTTTTTAGAGATTACGGAATCAAATCTGAACGTATTCATACTTTAAACCAATTACTTAAAGCATATGCCTTGTTTGAAAAAGACAATCAATATGTAGTAATGGACAACAAAGTTATGATTGTTGATGAACAAACTGGTCGTATTATGGATGGTCGTCGTTATTCAGACGGATTACACCAAGCCATAGAAGCTAAAGAAAATGTAAAAATTGAAGATGCTACTCAAACATTTGCAACAGTAACGCTTCAAAACTACTTTAGAATGTACCGTAAACTATCGGGTATGACCGGTACGGCAGTTACAGAAGCTGGTGAATTTTGGGAAATCTACAAATTAGATGTTGTTGAAATTCCAACAAACAGACCTATTGCACGTGACGATCGTGACGATTTAGTTTACAAAACAAAACGTGAAAAATACAATGCTGTTATTGATGAAGTTACCAAACTTTCTCAAGCAGGACGTCCGGTACTTATAGGAACAACCAATGTTGAAATTAGTGAATTATTAGGAAAAATGCTTTCTATCAGAAAAGTACCTCATAATGTCTTAAATGCCAAATTACATAAAAAAGAAGCCGATATTGTAGCTGAAGCTGGCCAACCAGGACAAGTTACTATAGCAACAAACATGGCTGGTCGTGGTACCGATATTAAATTATCAGATGCTGTTAAAAAAGCTGGAGGTTTAGCTATTATAGGTACGGAACGTCATGATTCTCGTCGTGTTGACCGTCAATTACGTGGTCGTGCAGGTCGTCAAGGAGATCCAGGTAGCTCACAGTTTTATGTGTCTTTAGAGGATAATTTAATGCGCTTATTTGGTAGTGAACGTATTGCCAAAATGATGGATAGAATGGGATTAGAAGAAGGTGAAGTAATTCAGCATTCTATGATTTCTAAATCTATTGAACGTGCTCAGAAAAAAGTAGAAGAAAACAACTTTGGTGTACGTAAACGTTTATTAGAATATGATGACGTAATGAACTCGCAACGTGAAGTGGTTTACAAACGCCGCCATCATGCACTACACGGAGAACGTTTACGTGTTGATTTAGCCAACATGATTTACGATACTTCAGAAGGTATTGCCATTTCAAACAAAGGAGCAAACGATTATAAGAATTTTGAATTCGAATTAATTCGTTATTTCTCAATGGGATCTCCTGTTACTGAAACAGAATTTAATAAGCTAAACCCACAAGATTTAGCTGGTAAAATATACAAAGCCGCTTTTGATCATTACCGTACTAAAATGGACCGTAATGCAGAACTTGCTTTTCCTGTTATTAAAAATGTTTACGAAAACCAACGTGATAAATTTAAACGTATCGTTGTTCCATTTACAGATGGTGTAAAAACAATTCAAGTTGTTACAGATCTTGAAAAAGCATATGAAACTAACGGTAAACAGTTAATTAATGATTTTGAGAAAAACATTACTTTAGCTATCGTTGATGACTCTTGGAAAACACATTTACGCAAAATGGACGAATTAAAGCAATCCGTTCAGTTAGCCGTTCATGAACAAAAAGATCCGCTTTTAATTTACAAATTTGAAGCCTTTGAATTATTTAAAGGTATGATAGATAAGGTTAATAAAGATGTAATTTCATTCTTATTCAAAGGTGAGTTACCTACAGAAACAACCGAAGCTATTCAAGAAGCGCGTCAGTCTATTAAAAAAGAAAATCTTCAAACACAAAAAGAAGAAATTCAAAACTTAGATGAACGTGCTGCTCAAACACGTGAAGCAGGAAATACGCAACGTCAAGCAGAACCTGTAGAAACAATTGTAAGAGATAGTCCAAAAATTGGTCGTAACGACAAAGTAACCATCAAAAATGTCATGAATGGTGAAAACAAAACGCTTAAGTTTAAACAAGCCGAGCCATTACTAGCTAAAGGCGACTGGGTTATTGTTAACGACTAACAATTCCTACATTATATTATAAGAAAAATCCGAAGTAACCCTTCGGATTTTTTTGTTTTCCGTTCAGATGTCGGAATTTTAATAGGCTTTAACGAAAAGCAGATTGATATTCATTATATATTCTGTCTATTCCCTATTTTTACATAACACACCTCAATAATCTTTTTTCGATTAATAGCATTAAACCGAAAAAAAATTATCATGTCTTCGATTAATACAAAACAAGTATTGAAATTTGGAGCTTTTGTATGTATACAGCTCTACATTTTATTTTCTTCTACAACCAATGCTCAATCTATTAGTTTTGGTTCTACAGGACTTATTAATGAAGGGGTTCTAAATCCCACATCATTAGATTTTGGTCCTGATAACCGCTTATATGTATCACAGCAAAATGGTCTTATTTGGGCCTACACTATAGAAAGAGATAATGCTGAATCTGGTAACGGACAATACACTGTAATAAATAGTGAAGAGATTACTAACATCCGTACAGGCATACCAAACCATACCGATTTAGGTGATCCCAACCCGAGTCAACAACGATTAGTTACAGGTATTCTTACTGCCGGAACAGAAACAAACCCTATACTTTACGTCACCTCATCAGATTACTTATTAGGAGGAGGTGCTGGCGGTAATGACACGAACTTAGATACCAATTCAAGTATGCTTTCAAAATTAGAAAAAGTAAATGGTGTATGGGAAAAAACAGATTTAGTAAGAGGCTTACCCCGTTGTGAAGAAAATCATGCTATTAATGGATTAGATATGTTCGAAAAAGCAGGAACAACTTATTTATTAGTTGCACAGGGTGGTCAAACAAATAAAGGAGCTCCTAGCAATAATTTTGCAGGAACTCCAGAGTTCTACCTATCTGCCGCTATACTCATAATAAACCTTACACAACTAGAGTCTATGCCCGTATATACAGATCCAAGAACGAATACCGAATATGTGTATGATCTACCGACATTAAACGACCCTACACGTATAGACATAGATAATACGCATCCAGATTTCCCATACCCTGTAGGTCATCCAATGTATAATGCTTTTATAGATTTAGGTGATCCGTTTGGTGGCAATAACAGTCTTAATCAAGCTTTCCCTGAACAAGGAGGACCTGTTCAAATATTTTCTGCAGGCTACAGAAATGCCTATGATATTTTAGTTACAGAGGATAACAATATTTACACGTCAGATAATGGACCTAATGCCTTATGGGGTGGAGTACCTAAAATCTATGATAACACCACAAATACTTATTTAGGTGACGAAAGTAGTATAACATACAATCCTAGTCTTCATTATATCAGTAATGAAATGAATGAAAGTGGGAGTGCTTTTTCCGAAGACCCCTTGCATTTTATAGGCACAGTAAATGATGCCAACGGAACCTATTACGGCGGTCACCCGAACCCAATACGAGCTTTCCCATCACGAGCCAACCTTATTGCATATGAGAAAATAGCAGGAACTTGGGTTGCATCAAACACATATTTATTTTCAGATTTATTAATAGGATCAGAAGGCTATTTTAACACATCTTTTACTATAGCTGATTTTCCTGACAATCCTGAACAAGGTGAGTATCTGATGGACGAACCTGTGAGTAGTCCAAAAAATAATATTTTAGATTTCAAAGCAGCCTCTACAAATGGACTTGTTGAGTATACTGCTTCAAATTTTGGAGGTATCATGCAAGGTAATATTCTTACCGCCTCATTTAATGGTGATATAAACAGGTACATTTTAAATGCTACTGGAGATTTTATTGTGCAGCAAGAAGTCCCATTTAATGGTTTTGGAAGTATTCCTTTAGATGTCATTGCTTTAGGTGACGATAGCATTTTTCCTGGCACTGTTTGGGCTGTTACTTATGGCGCTAATAGTATCACCATTTTTGAACCCTCAGACTTAATATGCTTACAACCTGGCGACTTAGGTTATGATGCAAATGCCGATAATGATGGCGATGGTTATACAAACCAAGATGAAATTGATAATAACACCAATATTTGTTCACAAAGTAGCAAACCTAAAGACAATGATGAAGATGGTATATCAGATTTAAATGACCCTGATGATGATAATGATGGTATCTTGGATGTCAATGACCCCTTTGCTTTGGATACAAACAACGGGCTAACTAACAGTCTGCCCATTGCTTATCCATTTTGGAATAACGACCCTGGCACAGGTTTATTCGGACTAGGTTTTACTGGTTTGATGTTAGACCCTGCAGGAAACACAGACTACCTAACTCAATTCAATGAAACTGAAATGTCCTTTGGTGGTGCTGCAGGTAAAGCAACTATAGATGCCGTTTCAGCTGGCGATGCATATAGTAGTTTAAACAATCAGGACTACGGTTTTCAATTTGGCTTGAATGTCGATAATAATTCAGAACCTTTTACCATTCATGCAAAAGTAGAATCGCCATACTTTGGATCTGACGGAAATCAAAACACTCCTGTAGATTATCAATCTTACGGGATACAAATAGGAACAGGTGATCAAGATAATTATCTAAAGGTTGTTTTTATGAATGGAACCGACAATACCGATACTTTATATGGTTTGCAAGTACTCTTGGAATCAAATGGAGTTATAACTCAAAACTCAAGTTATGATATAGCTGATATTATGCTATCGGGTTCTGTAGATATTTACATTTCAATAAATCCTGACACTAATATGGCTCAACCATTTTATTCTTTGAATGATGGTGAATCACTTAATTTATTAGGTCCCGAAATACTACTACCTAACAACTTTTTAGATCCGCTTGACAATCAAGGTATGGCTGCTGGTATTATTTCTACTTCACGGTCAGATACAACCCCTACGCCTTTTACTGCCACATGGGATTTTATAAATGTTTACGAAAATCAAGATGGTATTGTCTCTTTAAATCCAGATATACTCAATTTCGGGATTACACCTGTAAACAATTCACTTCGTAGTAAAAGTGTTCTTATAAAAAATGAAGGTGGACCAACAGATAATGCAATTACAATTACCAACTTAAATTTTACTGGAACTCATGCTGCTTTATTTAATTCAAATATCAGCTTACCTATCACAATAAATGCAGGAGCATCTGTAAACATCCCTATTCAATTTACTTCCGATAACATTGTAGGTGAAAAATCGGCTACAATGGAAGTCACACACTCAGGTTTAAATTCTCCGTTATTAATGACTATAACTGGAGAACTTACAGACTTATATGCACCAATTATTCGAATAAACGCAGGTGGGGATCTGGTTTTGGCTACCGATAGTGGCCCTAACTGGGAAGCCAATACCACATCAACAGGTGATTCTTATACCGTATCATCGGGTTCTTCCTATGCTTCTACAGAAGTGTTTTATGAAACCAGAGATCCATCAATTCCAAATTATATAGATGCTAATACTTATTATGATGTATTACACATACAACGCAG
The DNA here is from genome assembly GCF_054031195.1 of Algorimicrobium bowmanii. The sequence goes on along the minus strand of NZ_CM132929.1, from coordinate 1,265,827 downwards.
TAATAGTGATCCTGAATATCCCATGATATTCTCTATAGCCGTTCCCAATGGAGATTATATTGTTAACCTCTACTTTGCTAATTTATATAATGGAACTTCTGAGCCTGGAGAACGTGTTTTCAGTGTAAATCTAGAAAATGAGCGATTAATCGAAAATTTAGACATATCCGAAAGGTTTGGACATAGAAAAGGTGGTATGATACAAAGTAATATACAAGTTACGGACGGTGTTTTAGATATTCGCTTTTTTGAAAATATTGAAAACCCACTAATAAACGGTATAGAGGTATTAGGTATAACTTATCCTGAACTTATTTTACAACCGATAATCGACAGGGTTGACTGTGAGCTGGTGATATCTGATTTTCAAGCTCAAGGCTCAGGCGGTAATCCTTTAGAAAATTTAACCTACTCTATTAGCGGACAACCTGAAGGAACTGACATTGAACCCACAAATGGACTTATTTTTGGAACTATTAATGAATTAGCAATTACGGGTGGTCCTAATAATGATGGAATACATAATGTAACTGTTACTTTAAGTAAACCTGGAAGTTCAGATGTCTCTACCAGTTTTATTTGGACAGTAGTAGCTGATACTGAAGCTCCAGATATTGATTGTCCTGAAACATTAACTAAATTTGTTTCTATAGGAACTATAGAATCTTATGTTATCGTTAATCCCCCAACAGCGACCGACAACTGCGATAATAACATAACCATTACAGCAGTGAGGTCGGATGGCTTATTAATAACAGATCCTTTTCCATTAGGCACCACAACTATAACATGGCTTGCTACAGATGCATCAGAAAATAACGCCACAAGTTGTGAACAGGATATTATTATTTCAGTTCCAAACCACAACCTTAGTTTGAACGTAAGTTTACAAGGAAGAACTGATTTTAGTGGCGTATACAATATTGCGTTGTATACATTAACAGATTTAGTAACACCAGCCTATACATTACTAGAAACAGCCGACGCTTCAGGTAATATCACTTTAAGCGCTACCATTCCGCAAGGCGACTATAAACTATTAGTTAAACACCCAATGTATCTTCAACGTTTAAAGGATATATCCGTTTTAGATAATCAAACAGAAACAATCCCAGTTCTCTTAGCTGGTGACATAGACAATAATAACATGGTAGACATTTACGATTTAGGACTGTTTTCTGCAGCTTACAATTCTGTTGACGGCAATTTAAATTTTAATGTAAATGCTGATTTTGACATGAACTTATCCATAGATATTTTCGATTTAGGACTATTTTCAAGTAATTATTTAATTAACGGGGACTCACAAACAGATTAAGATTATGAAAACATCAAGAAAAAATAAGTACTTAGTTTTAATAGCTTTATTTATAGGCTGTTTTAACTTTCAAGCTCAAACAGTAGACCTAGTTGCCAGTGTAAACATAACACCTCCATTAAATAATGGGCAAACTTTCACATATTCAATAATGTCTACTGGTGGTCCGTATCGTGCAATCCGATTAAACATTATTTATAATCCGAGTGTTATTCAGTTAAACAGCTTATCAGAAGTATTTCCTTTTAGCTTTGTGCCTGTAAACGACATTAGTACTCCGGGATTGATAAGATTTGAAGCTGCATATTTTGATTCTGATATAACTGGCAATGAAACACTCTTAAATATAGAGTTTGAAGTTTTAGATAACACTCAAACAATTTCCATTGCTCAAAACTATAATCCCACCTCAGGAACTGTTGTTGTTAACGGCAATGGTATTGATGTTTTAAGCACAGCTAACGACATTATACTAGAAACATTAAGTCGTCCAATTAACATCAAAAATACTAGCATTACAATATATCCCAACCCAGTAACCGATCTACTCTATATTGAATCAGAAAAATCCATAAAAAACGTAACCATATATACCATTTTAGGAGGCAAAGTTTTAGAAACAAAAAATACTACAATTGATGTAAAGAATCTACAATCGGGTAACTACTTCATTAAAATTAATACTGACTTAGGTCAAACAGTTAAAAAACTTATAATTAAATAATCAGTCTAAACACATTAATTTAGTCCTTATAAAAAAAACTTATAAAATCTAGGATTCATCCCATAAATAAAAACTCTTAAAAAAATGTGATAGTATTTTATTAAAAATAACATTTAAAGTATCTTTATCTTCTCAATAAAATCATGCTATGACTAAATTTTTTAAATGGTTTTTAGGAAGTTTATTTCTAATAGCCATCAGTTTATTTTTATATTCATTCTTTGTAGATGGTAGCTTATTAGCCCCTCGAAAAAGTCCGATTGACACTGTTTCATTTTCTAAAAACGACTTACAATTAGATATTGTTTATAATCGTCCTTCAAAACGAGGTCGAGAAGTTTTTGGAGGGTTAGTTCCCTACCAGCAAGTATGGAGAACAGGTGCCAATGAAGCAACTACATTTAAAACAAATAAGGCATTAAAAATAAATAACGATTCATTACCTGCCGGAAAATATACATTATGGACCGTGCCTAATGATTCAACGTGGCAAGTTATGTTCAACTCCAAACAATATCCTTGGGGTGTAGATACAGAAATGAAGCCTATGCGAGAATCCGAATTTGATGTTATAGCTGTAACAGTACCAGTTGAAGAAACAGGAATAACTGTAGAGCAATTTACAATTGGTTTTGACAATGCTTTAGACCATTTATCATTAACCATGGCTTGGGATGAAACCAAAATAGCCGTACCATTAGAAACTTTTGAGTAAAAAATCTGCACGAAATAAAGCCCTACAGGAAATGGCTGGAGTATCACATTCTGAAACTACCAACCAAAGTCGTATTGACGCTTTAAAAAAACGTCGCCAGAACAAACCCTCTAGCGAACAACTTATCACCGATATTTTAGCAGGTGACATAACTGCTTTAAGTCGCGCTATAACATTAATTGAAAGCACAAATAGCCTACACGCTCAACAAGCTCACAAAGTTATTAAGGGCTGCTTACCCCACGCAAATAACTCAGTAAGAATTGGAATAACAGGTGTGCCAGGAGTTGGAAAAAGTACTTTTATAGAAGCTTTTGGTTCATTTTTATCAAATTCCGGTAAAAAAATTGCTGTTTTAGCTATAGATCCTAGTAGCTCTATTACTAAAGGTAGTATTCTAGGTGATAAAACGCGCATGTCTGAACTAGTAAAGGACACAAATGTTTATATCAGACCTTCACCTTCGGGAGACTCTTTAGGAGGTGTCGCTAGAAAAACCAGGGAAACTATTATTTTATGTGAAGCAGCTGGGTTTGATACCATTTTAATTGAAACTGTAGGGGTCGGACAGAGCGAAACAGCAGTGCATAGTATGGTTGATTTCTTTTTGTTACTAAAATTAGCTGGAGCCGGAGATGAACTACAAGGAATAAAACGTGGTATTATTGAGATGGCAGACTCTATAGCTATTAATAAAGCTGATGGTGATAATATTAAATCTGCCAAAATTGCAAAAGTAGAATTTAACAGAGCACTTCATTTATACCCGAAGAAAGATTCGGAGTGGACTCCGAAAGTTTTACTTTGTAGCGGATTAAACCATGAAGGTATAGATCGTATTTGGGAAACTATTGAAACCTATGTTTCTATCACACAAGAAAATGGGTATTTTAATCACAGACGATACGAACAAAATAAGTTTTGGCTTATTGAAACAATCAAAGATCAATTACATGCCAATTTTTTCCAAGACTCCAAAATCAAAGAAGCTTTAAAGGATCAAATAGGTTTAATTGAATCTCATAAAACCACTCCTTTTGCCGCTGCCGATTATTTATTACGTTTAAAACAAGAGTTATAAAAAACTAGAACGATACCAAGCTACTTGCTTTTCAACTCCCTCTAACAGCGTTGTTTTTGGATCATAGTTAAGTAATTTACGAGCTTTATCAATATTGGCTTTAGTTCGTAACTGATCCCCTGCTCTAGCTGAAACGTGTTCTATTTCTATATCGCAACCCATAACTTTTGACACAGCATCAATTCCCTCTTGAGTGGTATGTTCGACCTCCGTGCCAAGGTTTATAATTTCGCCATCTACAACCTCTTTGTACTTTATAACACTAACAATACCATCAACGATATCTCCAACATAGGTAAAGCTACGTAAATGTGTTGCACTTCCATCATATAAAGTGAATGCTTTGTTATCAAAACCACAGGCTATAAGTTTTGTATACATTTTTTCTGGACGTTCTCGAGGTCCAAAAACAGAATACAACCTCAAAGAACAAGCTTTCAACTGTTTTTCACGCGATTTCTGAAGTACTAATTGCTCAGCAGCTAGTTTTGTAACCCCGTAATGAGATGCTGGTTTTGGTGCATAATCTTCAGGATAAGTAGCTTCTAACCCATAAATTGATGAGGTACCAATATTTACAAACAGCTTTAAGTTATTTTGTTGTAGAGCAAAGTCAAGTAAGTTTTTGGTTCCAATTATATTATTCGAAAAATAATCTTCAAAAGTTGAAGTTGCCGATATACCAGGTTGAGCAGCAAAATGAAAAATAAAATCGATATCCTTAGGTAAACTATCACTCCAATTTTCAGATCTTAAATCTACCTTTACAATTTCAACACCTTTTTTAACAAGTGCATTTTCGTTTAATTTTTTTAAAGATTCGCTGTAATAAGGGGAAAAATTATCCACTCCTATCACATCATGTCCCAAATCTTTTAAACGCTCAGCAGTATGTGAGCCTATAAATCCCACGGCACCAGTAACTAATATCTTCATAAGTCCTATTTCTAATACAAAGAAACATTTTTTTTCTCTAAGTTTAGAATTCTATAAAAAAGAATACATTTGCATAACAACTTTTGCAACATGAAATACCAATTTACAATCATAGTTCCTGTATATAATGAGGAAGATAATCTAATCCGTGTAGAACAGGAATTATTAGCATATACTAAGATTGCTAGCCGAAAAACAAAGGTACTTTTTGTTAATGATGGCTCTAAAGATGCCAGTCAAAATCTGATTGAAGAAATATCAAATAGGCACCCCGAATTTAACTACATTAGTTTTAAGGAAAATCGCGGATTAAGTGCAGCTATCAAAGCAGGGTTTGATTATGCCGACACAGAGTTAGTTGGATATATAGATTCGGACTTACAGACTGCTCCCTCAGATTTTAATGTTCTTTTAGAACATATTGATGAGCATGATTTAGTTACCGGTGTTCGCGCAAATAGAAAAGACAGTTTTGTAAAAAACATGTCTTCTACAATTGCTAATGGAATACGTCGTACTTTCACCAAAGATGGCATGGATGATACAGGCTGTCCGTTAAAAGTTATTAAAACAGAATACGCCAAACGAATTCCCATGTTTAAAGGTCTTCATAGGTTTCTACCTGCCATGATACTATTACAAAATGGAAAAATAATCCAAATACCTGTTCAGCATTTCCCTAGAGTAGCTGGAGAAGCTAAATTTGGTGTGTGGAATCGATTAATAGGTCCGCTTATGGATTGTTTTGCTTATTTATGGATGAAAAAGAAGTATATTAATTATACTGTAGAAAAACATAATTAATGACAGACTGGATTGTTTATAGTATTGGATTTCTTGCGCAAATTTTATTTTCATCGCGACTCATTATCCAATGGCTATATTCTGAAAAAAAAGGTCGGGTTATTACCCCCTCTATATTTTGGACTCTCAGTCTTTTTGCTTCATTTTTACTATTTATATATGGATATTTAAGAGATGATTTTGCCATCATGTTAGGTCAAGGTCTGACATACTTTATTTATATCCGAAATTTACAATTACAAAATCAATGGCAAAAATACCCCAAAATCATGCAATGGTTTTTATTATTAATGCCTGTTTTTGTTGCTATCTTTTATTTTAACAATAACGCCATTGATGTTGAAAAACTTTTTAAAAACGACGCCATTCCTTATTGGTTATTAATTCTTGGTATAGTTTCTCAAATAGTGTTTACACTTCGGTTTATTTATCAATGGATTTACTCGGAAAAACAAAAAAAATCAGCACTGCCATTTGGCTTTTGGTTACTCAGCTTGATAGGTTCTCTATTAATATTAACTTATGCTATTTTAAGAAGAGACCCTGTATTATTTATTGGACATGTATTAGGAGCTATCATTTATATTAGAAATTTAATATTAATAAAAAAACATGCTACTACTACTTAAAAAATATCCATTATTGTCTATTTGTCTTGGAGTAGCATTAGTATTACTTCCTAATTTACATATTATGGATGTAACTATTATGGAGGCCAGGAATTTTATAACAGCTAGAGAAATGCTGACTGACAATAATTGGTTGCTTACAACTATGAACGGTGAACCTCGTTATCAAAAACCACCATTACCCACATGGTTAACAGCTATTTCTGCAGCTTTGTTTGGTGTAAATAGTGTTTTTGCAATGCGTTTACCAGCCGCGATATTTGTTATAATTATAGGTGTTTTTGTTCTTAAAATTGCTAAAAAAATAACAGCTAATTTAAACTTCGGTTTACTTTCTGCGGTTATAGTGGTAAGTTCTTTTTATGTTATTGGAATCATGATTGAAGCGCCCTGGGATATATTCACACATGGTTTTATGTGTATAGCTATCTATAACTTACTACGTTTCTTTGAAAGCGAAAACACCAATTGGAAAGCAGCTTTTTTGGCAAGCATTTTTGTTGGATTCTCAATATTAAGTAAAGGGCCTGTTAGTTTTTACGCTCTACTACTACCTTTTATTCTTGCATATTTTTTTACATTTAAACACAGAGGGTTCAAGTCTAAAATAGCACCTTCAATCTTAATATTAGTAGTTGCTTTAATTATTGGTGGATGGTGGTATTTATATGTCCGATTTGAAGATCCTGCTACTTTTTTGGCCATTACTGAAAAAGAAACTGGTAATTGGAGTAGTTATAATGTTCGCCCCTTTTATTATTATTGGAGTTTCTTTACACAGTCTGGCTTATGGACAATTCCAGCATTTATAAGTCTATTATACCCATATTTAAAAACACGGGTTAAAAACTTAAAAGCATACCAATTTAGCATTTTATGGACCATATTTGCAGTGGTTTTACTTTCCATAATACCTGAAAAAAAGTCGCGTTACTTAATGCCTGTGTTAATCCCTTTAGCTATAAATTGCAGCTTCTATATTGATTTTATAATACGGGAATTCAAGCATTTAAAGCTCAAACTAGAAACCTTACCTGTTTATATTAACTTTGGCCTAATTGGTTTTATAGGTTTAGCTTACCCTTTAGGAATCTATTTACTATTAAATACTAAACTAAATGGGTACTGGGTTATTTACGGGTTTTCTTCAGTGTTTATGGTAAGTATGGGGTTAATAATTTTACTAAACCTCAAACATAAAAATCTAAAACGCGTCCTAGCAGCAACAATAGGTCTATATGCCACACTCCTACTTTTGGTCTTACCTTTAAAAAAGGCTATGAATAGTACTACTTATCACCCAATAACAGCAGACGTTGCTAAGGAGCTAAAACTGTATCAAATGCAGTATATAGCACCTGAAATGATATGGGAATATGGTCAAAAAATACCTGAGATTAAAAACACTGACGGTAGTTTTACATTCCCTAAAGAATCTGCATTTGGTTTATTAACTTTATTAGATGTAACATCCAAAGATTTAAAACTTATAAAAGAGCGCTATACAATTGAAAAGATTGAAACTTTTGATTTAAATACCGTTCCTAAAGAATCCAGACAATATAAAAATAGGCTATTGGCAAATTATTTTAAACTAACCAAAAAGTAGTTACTACGCAGTGAATCTGCGTTGTAAATAAATATCCAATTTATAAAATAAGTAACCTGAAAAGGCGCCAAAAGTCATTCCACAAATTACGTCTAAAGGAAAATGCACCCCAATATAAATACGACTATACCCCATTGCCACAGACCAGATTATCATAAAGTATATTAAATACTTGTATTTAAAGCGTAATAGCATGCCACTAAAAATAGCAACAGCCATAGAATTAGATGCATGACCAGAGAAAAATCCATACTTGCCTCCACAACTAGATTTAACCACACGCATCAAACCTTCTAAAGTAGGATCATGACAGGGTCTTAAACGCATAACAATTACTTTTTTAAATAAATTTGTTACCTGATCGGTAAACAAAACCATTAAAGCAATAACCAATACGGTTATCAAAAACAGTTTAGGCGTTCGTGTTTTGAAAATAATAAATAGCAATATAGCGTAGAATGGAATCCAATAAAATTTGGTTGTATAGAACATCCAAAAAGCATCCCAATTAACGGTACCCAGGTTATTTAAATACAAAAACACCTCATTATCAAGTTGTACTAATTGTTCTAACATAATCTAATCTTCATAACGTTCAACCTCACGATCATAAAAATCGGTTGCTTGTTGAATTAATGACTCTGCTTCCATTTCCAATTCCTTTTGGTCATGCTGATCAAAATCTTCTAACCATTCAACATCATCATTTTCTAAATTGATGATAAACCTTGGAAAATCGGTATGAATAACAAAAATGGCATCCGGAAAATCGGTATTATCGCCAAGTAAAAATTTAGGAAACTCCATATATGTGTGTCTTAATTATTTGATAAAATTAAACGTTTGGTAAGGTAGTTAAAACGGATAAATAATAAAATAGCTGCTACAGTTAAACCTGCTAGTAACCCCATCCAAATACCAAAACTAGCATATCGATCTTCGGAACCAAAGTAAATACTAATAGGGAACCCTACAACCCAATATGATATAAAGGTAATTATAGTTGGTATTTTTACATCTTGTAATCCTCGCAAAGCACCAAGCATAACAACTTGTATACTATCGCTAATTTGAAATATAGCTGCTGCAATTAATAAATTTGAAGCAATACTTAACACCTCTGAATTATCAACAGCATTTACTAAATCCTTATTATCTAAATATAGTTTGGGTAGATGTTCATGAAATACAAAGAATAATAAGGCAAATCCAGTGGCCAAAATTAAGCCTAATAAAAATATAGAAAATGCAATACGGCGTAACTCATAATATTTTTTCAATCCTTTTTGGTTACCCACACGCACCATAGAAGCAACACTTAACCCTGTAGCTACCATAAAAGTCATGGAGGATAAGTTTAAAGCTATTTGATTTGCTGCTTGTGCATTCTTACCTAACAAACCACTTAACCAAATGGCTGCTGTAAAAATAGCTACTTCAAAAAACATTTGCATAGCACTAGGCGAGCCTAAATTAATAACTTTTTTAAGCTCTAATTTGTCCAATACAAATAGTTTAATATTGGTAACATAATCTTTAGATTTTTTGTGTCCTTTTAATAACCACCAAAGAAATATAACCATAACTACTCGGGAAATTAATGTTCCGTAAGCAGCACCAATAATACCATATTCTGGGAATCCTAATTTTCCAAAAATCAGTAAATAATTTAATAAAACATTTACCAAGTTTGCAACTATAGTAGCATACATCGGATAGCGTGTCATGGACAAACCATCACTAAACTGTTTAAAAGCTTGAAATATAATTAAGGGAACTAAGGAAAAGGCCACCCAATCTAGATAAGGAATAGCTAATTCTACAACCTCAATAGGTTGTTTCATTAAATACATTAAGGGCTTTGCAAAAAATAATAATGCAAATAAAAACAAACCTAAAGATGCACACAAAAATAACCCGTGTTTAAAAGCTGATTTTCCTTTTACGAAATTATTTTCGGCATCCGCTTCAGCAACCAAAGGAGTTATAGCCGTTGAAAAACCAATACCTAAAGACATAGCAATAAACATAAAACTATTCCCTAATGATACTGCAGCAAGTTCAGCTGTTCCTAACTGCCCTACCATTATATTATCTATAAAACTAACAAATGTGTGCCCCAGCATTCCTAACATTACAGGTGCTGCTAGTTGCCAATTATATTTAAATTCTTTAGTGTAGTTGCTTAAAACCATTTTGCAAAAGTAGACTATAGCTTTTGTCTAAACTATAGAAAGAGCTATTAAAATTAGGTTAAAAATCCTGTTAGAGTTCAGCTATTTGAGCTTTAGCCATTTCAAATTCTGCAAGCATTTCTTTTACAATTTCAGATACCGGCTTAATATCATTTATAAGCCCCGCAATCTGTCCAATTTCAAGCTCTCCTTCTTCTAAATCCCCTTCAAACATACCGCGTTTAGCACGAGCTCGGCCTAATAATTCCTTTAATTGTTCTGGACTTGGTGATGTTTTATAAAGTTCTTGAATATCGTTGAAAAACTTATTTTTAACTAAACGCACTGGTGCCAATTCCTTTAATGTTAGTAGAGTATCTCCCTCTTTTGCTTGAACAACCACTTCTTTAAAAGCTTGATGCGCAGAACTTTCCTCACTAGCTACAAAACGACTTCCCACCTGTACAGCATCAGCTCCTAAAACCATAGTAGCTAACATTGCTTTACCTGTAGCAATACCACCAGCAGCAATTAGTGGTATTTGCAAATGCTCTTTAACCATTGGAATTAAAGTTAAGGTTGTTGTTTCATCACGTCCATTATGTCCACCAGCCTCAAAGCCTTCAGCTACAATAGCATCTACACCAGCATCTTGAGCTTTTAATGCAAATTTGACACTACTAACAACATGCACAACAGTTACCCCACGCTCTTGCAACCAATTGGTCCACGTTTTTGGATTTCCTGCTGAAGTAAAAACAATTTTAACACCCTCTTCAACAATAATATTCATGATTTCTTCCACATTTGGGTATAACATAGGAACGTTAACACCAAACGGTTTGTCGGTTGCTTTTTTACACTTCTGAATATGTTCTCGCAATACATCTGGATACATGCTTCCAGCTCCTAACAAGCCTAAAACACCTGAATTACTAGCTGCAGAAGCTAGTTTCCACCCTGAATTCCATATCATTCCTGCTTGAATAATAGGGTATTGAATATTAAAAAGTTCTGTGATTCTATTGCTCATAATATAGTGTTGTTTTAAATAGTATTTTTAAAAATTGCGGCTATACAATTAATTCTGAAATTTTAATTTTTAGGCTATAACTCCTGATCCTACCAGTTCATCATCTATATACCATGCAGCAAACTGTCCCTCAGCAACTGCTGTCTGAGGATTTGAAAATGTTATATACATCCCAGATTTCACACGATGTAACGTTGCTTTTTCTAAAGCTTGTCTGTATCGAATACGTGCTAAAACCTCTAAGGTATCACCAACCTTAATAGCTAAATCTTCACGAACCCAATGTAAATCTGCATTACTGATAAATAAGGCTGACTTATAAAGCCCTGGATGTGTTTTACCTTGCCCAGTATAAATAACGTTTTCAGTAACATCGGTACTTATAACAAATAGTGGTTCTACAGTACCACCTACAGCTAAACCTTTTCGTTGTCCTTTAGTATAAAAATGAGCACCTTGGTGTTTTCCTACAACTTTACCGTCTGATACATTATAAACAGCTTTTCTAGATAAGTAAGCTAACTCCTGCTCTTTTGTTTCAAATGAGGTATCTACAGTATCATATTCAGGATGTGTTCTTGGAATTTCAACAATCACACCTTCTTTAGCTTTTAGTTTTTGCTGAAGAAAATCTGGTAACCTTACTTTCCCTATAAAACACAATCCTTGAGAATCTTTCTTATCGGCGGTTACTAAATCTAATTTAGAAGCAATTTCTCTAACTTCTGGTTTAGTTAACTCTCCTATAGGAAATAATGATTTCGCTAATTGTTCTTGTGATAATTGACATAAAAAATATGATTGATCTTTATTATCATCTACACCTGCCAATAACTGATGTATCTCATTTTCACCATCTATAAAAGACGTTTTTCTACAATAATGGCCTGTTGCAACGTAATCAGCACCTAGATCTAAAGCTATTTTCATGAATACATCAAACTTTATCTCACGATTACAAAGCACATCTGGATTTGGCGTACGTCCACTCTCATATTCCTTAAACATGTAATCAACAATACGTTCTTTATATTGCTCACTTAAGTCTACAGTTTGAAAAGGGATCCCTAATTTATCTGCCACTAACATAGCATCATTACTATCATCTAGCCATGGGCATTCGTCCGATATAGTAACTGTATCATCATGCCAGTTTTTCATAAAAAGACCAATAACTTCATAGCCTTGTTCTTTTAAAAGATAGGCTGCTACGCTGGAATCTACTCCTCCAGATAATCCAACTATTACGCGTTTTTTGTTTTCCATAATTGCCGCAAAGATACAGGTTTAAAATAAAAAAATCACACGTGAAGATAGCTGAATGAATAATAACGCAATCAATTTTTTGTTTAACTCTAAAAGATAAACAATAAACAATACTTGTTATTTTGTTTAATCTTTTTATATATTTGCTAAACAAAACAAAATAAGATAGATATGAAAACATTAAAAACACTTCGAAAAATAGCAACAGCTTTGTTGTTAGTATCTGTTATTAGCGCATGTAGCAATGATGATGATAACACATTTACTCCCGCATCACCTCAAGCCGATAATATTGTAGATATAGCATTGGAAACTCCCGAACTAAGCTCTTTAGTTGCAGCATTACAAGCCGCGGATGGTGATTTAGTTTCCGTTTTACAAGGAGATGGTCCATTTACAGTATTGGCTCCAACAAATGATGCTTTCAATACATTTTTGTCTGACAACGGATTTGCTTCACTAAATGACGTCCCTACAGATGTTTTATCTGAAGTATTATTAAACCACGTTATTTCAGGAACTGTCACCTCAAGCAATTTAACTAATCAAGGCATGGGATATGCATCCACTAATGCTACTGGAGCCGGTGATGCCAAGATGAGTTTGTATTTTAACACCGCAAACGACGATGTACGATTTAATGATGTATCATCTGTACTAATGGCAGATATTGAAGCATCAAATGGCGTTATCCATTTAGTAGATGGTGTAATTGGATTACCAGATGTAGTAGATCATGCTTTTGCAAACCCTGAATTGAGTAATTTAGTTGCTGCTTTGGCAACAGCTGACGGAGGTTTAGTATCCGTATTAAGATCTGAAGGACCTTTTACAGTGTTAGCTCCTAGCGATGCCGCATTTTCAAGTTTTTTACAAGCCAATAACTTTTCAGGATTAGCTGATGTACCAACAGATGTATTATCACAAGTACTATTAAACCATGTACTTTCAGGAACAACTTTTTCTACAGATTTAACAGATGCTGGCTCAGGCTACAGTACAACCAACGCAACAGGTGCTGGAAACAATCCAATGAGTTTGTATTTCAATACTTCAAACGGTGTTACTTTTAATGGTATTTCATCGGTAACAGAAGCAGATGTTGTTGGTACAAATGGTGTAATTCATGCTGTAGATGCTGTAATAGGCCTACCAACTGTAGTTGATTTTGCACTAGCAGATCCGAATTTTGAAACACTTGTAGCTGCTTTAACTCGTGATGATTTAACATTTGACTACGTAGGCACATTATCTACACCTAATGGTACCTCTCCAGCTCCTTTCACCGTTTTTGCCCCTACAAACCAAGCCTTCAGTGATTTATTAACAGAACTAAACGTATCTAGTTTATCTGATATTGCAGAACCTACTTTAAAAGCAACATTAGATATGCATGCTGTAGCCGGTGCAAATGTACGATCTACAGATTTAGTAGACGGTATGACTGTTAGCACTTTAGGTGGAAATATCACAGCCAACACAGTAGGTGGTGCTACACTTACAGACTCAAACAACAGGGTAAGTAATATAATTGCTGTTGATGTTCAAGCTGCAAATGGAGTTATACATGCTATTGATAAAGTTATTTTACCAGAATTATAAAATAACACGATAAAACAGTTTCCTAGATAAAAGGCTATTTAAACTATTAAATAGCCTTTTATTTTATGAGTATTATTGATTTATTCATTTTAATTTTTATCTTGCGCCCATTAATTAGGTATTCCCCATTTTTGATTGATTAATAGCTTAATATTTTTAAATGCATACCTAAAAAATAAAGCTCCTTAATGCATTTTAAGGAGCTTTCATATTTTTAAATAGTACGTATTTTATTAATTCCCTTTCTTATAAGGGTTTTTACTTTTAGGTGTAAAGTCTTTTTCAGATGAAACTTTTCCATCCTCATAGTATTTCCAAATACCATGTTTTTGATCATTTTTATAATTCCCTTCTACCAAAATAACACCAGATTTATCAAAAAACTGAAATAAACCGTTTAAATTACCTTGTTTGTAGTTTTGGATTTTGATAACTGTACCATCTTCATCATAGTTAGTCGTTACCCCTTCTAATAAACCATTTATATAATTAGCTTTTTCTGCTACTTGCCCATTTGGGTAATAAATAAAACGCTCTCCTTCTAACAAACCTTTTATGTTATAATTTTCAAGGGTCATGACTGTTTTACCATCACTGTGATAATACTTCCAAGTACCTATATAGGTTTTATTACGCATGTTACCTTTGCTTATAACATTTCCGTTACTAGCATAAAATGTAACTTCAGCATCGTTATTATCAGCATTAAACTCGCGAGTTGCTGTTAATACAGCTTTCCCTTTAATGTTTTTATAAAATTTGAAAATACCAACTTCTTTACCGTGAGAAAAGGTGCCTTCATAGCGTAAAACAGGCGTGTTCTCAAAATTCTTTTTCCATAAACCGTCACGTTTACCGTTACTATCAAACTTATTAAAGGTTTGAGCGAAAAGAGAAATACTACTAAGTAGTGTTAAAACAAAAAATATCTGCTTCATAATTAAGACTTAAAATTAAATATCAAACGTAAAAATTTGAATTTTCTTATATCAAAAAAAGCTGCCCTTTAAGGCAGCTTTCTAAATTTATTTCTTACGCTTTTCTTGCGCTTGTTTTTGTTGTTCAGCTTGCTCCATTAAATCAGCCATTTTTTTCTGAAACTTACTTTGTTTTTTGGGTTTCTTCTTATTGATCTGAATTTTGGCATGAATTTTATCTTCATCTAAAATATAGTTCTTAATGACCAACATAATTCCAATACTAATAAGGTTGGAAATAAAGTAATACAAACTTAAACCAGATGCGTAGTTATTAAAGAAGAACAACATCATTAATGGTGAGAAGTAAATCATGTACTTCATAAGTTTGGCCATATCAGGCATACCTTCTTGCGTTGGCTGTGTAGCCATTTGCTGCCCTGTTGTCATTTTCATATAGAAAAAGATAGCTATCGAAGCTAATATTGGAAATAAACTCACGTGATCTCCATAGAAAGGTATCGTAAATGGTAAATCAGCTACAATATCATATGATGATAAATCATCTGCCCAAAGGAAACTTTTTTGTCTTAAATCGAATGCCGATGGAAAGAATTGAAATAAAGCATAAAAAACAGGCAGCTGAATTAAGGCAGGAAGACAACCACTAAGTGGACTAGCTCCGGCTTTAGATTGCAAGGCCATTGTTTCTTGCTGTGCCTTCATTTTATTATCCTTATACTTCTCACGAATCGCATCAAGCTCTGGCTTAAGTACTTTTAATTTTGCTTGCGATAAAAACTGTTTGTATTGTACAAAAGACAATAGCATTTTAATTAAAACAGTCATAACAATAATTGCAATACCGTAAGGGAAAAAGCCAACTAAAACTGCAAATAATGGAACAAATACATATCTATTAATCCAACCAAAAATACCCCATCCAAAAGGAATACTATCTTCCAAACCAATATCATAGTTTTGTAAAACCTTGTTATCAGTAGGTCCAAAATAAAACCCTAAATTCTCGTTCAATTCGCCTGCTTGTACTTCTAAAGCAAATTTAGTTTGATAAGCTTTAGTAAAAACAGTATCTACCTCTTCATTTTCTACTAAATCTTGAGAATGGAATTCAACAGATTTTATAGGCTTTTTAGACGTTAAAATACTACTAAAAAAGTGTTGTCTGTATGATAACCATGTAACATCTTCTTCTATTTCATCATCTTCACCAGTTGGGCTTAATTTATCAATTTTACCGCCATCATACTGATACGTTAAACGTGTGTAACGGTTTTCGTAACTAATACTTTTGTCATGACGAAATGTTTTTAACTGCCAATCTAAATTTAGCGGTTGACTACTATTAATTACATTACTTAAACCTTGCGAACGGATTGTGAAATCAACCATATAGTCATTAGGTTTAATTTCATAACGATATTCTAAAAACTGCTGAGCAGATACTTTAAGTTTCATAGAAACTATAGTATTCTCTCCATTTTTAGTTACCGTAGGTTGAAAATATAAATCCTTAGTATTTAAAATGTGATTATCTGTAGTACCAAAGTTGATATTGAAATTAGTATTAGCATCCTTTATAAGATAAATCGGAACTGAATCGAAATTTACATATTGCTTCAGTTTAACTTCTGATAAATACCCACCTTTATTGCTAAATTTCAAATCTAAAACGTCGGTATTTACTTCTGTTTCTTGAGATGTAGCCGAAGGTAATGTTGCTGAATAAGCAAATGCTCCTAATTTACTTTTAAGAGCTAATAACTGTGTAGAATCCTGACTGTTAACAGCCGAATAATCTTCTGCAGTAGAAACAAAACTAGTTTCATCTTGCTGTGCACTTTGCTCGGCTTGAATTTGTTCTTGTTTTGCTTGTTCTTGTTCAGCTAATTCCTCAGGAGTTGGCTGGTTAGAGTACATCATGTACACTAAAATTCCGAAAATTAGGACAAAACCTATTATCGAATTAAGATCTAATTTTTTTTGTTCCATACTTAAAATTGTGGCCTAAAACCCTTTTAAACTATTAATAATGTAACAGTTAATTGATTAAGGCTAATAAAATTATCAAATAAATAGTTTAATACTCATTACAAAAAACTATCCAAATTTATTACTATGCCATAGTGGCACGTTAGTTTTGAGTTTTATGTTTTAAAGCAGCTTTTACAAAAGCAACAAAAAGTGGATGTGGATTTGCTACTGTACTCTTATATTCTGGATGGTATTGTACACCAACAAACCATGGATGTTCCGGGATTTCTACAACCTCAACAAGTTTGGTTTCAGGGTTAGTACCTGTAGCAATCATTCCAGCTTCCTCTATTTGAGTTTTAAAATTATTATTAAACTCATAACGATGTCTATGACGCTCATCTATACGAGATGACTTATATATTTCATGTACAAGGCTATCGGCTTTTAAATCACACGCCCATGCACCTAAACGCATAGTACCTCCTTTTTCAGTAACATCCTTCTGAGATTCCATTAAACCAATTACTGGATTTGAAGTTTCAGCGTCCATTTCTGTAGAATTAGCATCTGATAATCCAAGTACATTTCTAGAAAACTCAATTACGGCCATTTGCATACCTAAACATATACCAAAGAACGGAATATTGTTTTCACGTACATAACGTACAGCTGCAATTTTACCTTCAATACCACGTTCTCCAAAACCTGGAGCTACAAGAACACCATCTAAATGCGATAATTTAACTTTAATATTACTTGCATCTAAGTATTCTGAATGTATGGGCTCTACTTTTACTTTCACTTCATTTTCAGCTCCAGCATGTATAAAAGCTTCTAAAATGGACTTATACGAATCTTGTAATTCTACATACTTACCAATTAAACCAATGGTTACCTCAGTTTTTGGATTTTTATGGCGTTTAACAAATTCATTCCAACTCGTTAAATCAGGCGTATTACTTTCTAGAGCTAATTTTTTAAGAACAACTTTATCTAGACCTTGATCTAACATTAAATTAGGTACGTCGTAAATAGTAGACGCATCGATAGATTGAATTACAGCTTCTTCTCTAACATTACAAAACAATGCTAACTTACGGCGTAAATCTTTTGGTAATTCATGCTCTGTACGACACACAAGAATATCGGCCATAACCCCACTTTCCATAAGTGTTTTTACACTATGTTGTGTTGGTTTTGTTTTTAATTCACCTGCAGCTGATAAATAAGGAACTAGTGTTAAATGGATAACTAAAGCGTTATCTTCACCTAGATCCCAACGTAATTGACGAACAGCTTCAATATAAGGTAAGGATTCAATATCACCTACCGTACCACCTATTTCAGTAATAACAATATCAAAATCACCAGAGTTACCTAGTTTTTGTACGCGCTCTTTAATTTCATCTGTAATGTGAGGAATAACCTGAACAGTTTTTCCTAAAAACTCACCACGACGTTCTTTATCTATTACACTCTGGTAAATACGTCCTGTAGTTACATTGTTTGCTTGACTAGTAGGCACATTTAAAAAACGTTCATAATGTCCTAAGTCTAGATCGGTTTCAGCTCCATCATCCGTAACATAGCATTCACCATGTTCATAAGGATTTAAAGTTCCTGGATCTACATTAATGTAGGGATCTAATTTTTGAATTGTTGTTCGGTACCCTTGAGCTTGTAAGAGTTTTGCTAATGAGGCAGCTATAATGCCTTTTCCTAAAGAAGACGATACGCCTCCTGTTACAAATATGTATTTTGTTGTAGTTGTCATGTTGCGTTGTTAAACGCCTGCAAATTTACAAAATTAAATTAGGTATTAAGCCATTGTTAAGAAGTTTAAATAAGCTTTTTTGCTGGTTGCTGCTTTGAAAGAAAAAATCAAGCTTAATATACATTAAAAAATAGCTTCTACTAAAGCAAAAACTCTGCTTAATTTTAGAAAGTTACACTTTTGGAAAGTTCCGTTTTATATTGTGAATAAGCTCTTCAAGACCATTTAATTTTAGTTCATAAACAGACTGCAACATATCGCCAAGTTTACCTTTTGGAAACCCTTTATTGTGATACCAAACTACATAGTGTTCAGGTAAATCTATTAGATAGCGATCCTTATACTTTCCATAAGGCATTTTAGTATGAGCTAGCTTTATAAGAAACTCTTTATCTGGTAGCATGAAGTGACTAATTGAGGTTTTAAAGAAGTATTTTTATTTCCAATTGAAAACAATATTTTTTTCAATATCCGGATGTAAACTATAATAAACAGGACAGGTTGTTCCTGTATTTTCTAAAATTTTACGTGTTTTATCATCTGCAGGAACGGGAAAATTTAAAATTATTTCAATCTTAGAAATACGTCGCGGATTAGAAGCCATTGTTTTAGTTACTTCCGCTTTTGTTCCCGTCATATCATACCCTAAATCCCGAGCTTTAATTCCCATAACGGTCATCATACAATTTGCTAAACCTGTTGCTACAGTATCGGTTGGCGAAAATGCATCACCTTTACCATTATTATCAGTTGGTGCATCTGTTACATAAACATTGCCTGATTTTAAATGGGTATTCTCAGTTCTTAAATCGCCTAAATAAGTTACTGTTGCTGTCATAATTGCTTAGTTTACTTCTACAATTTTTAAATCTTCATATTTAACTAAATACACCGTATCATTATAGAAACCTCCCATAAACTTCTTTTTATAAGCAAATTTATTTTCAACATATTCAGTTAGAGGTGCCTGAATTACAGATTCATATAAATCTGAATAATTAACCAAGCGTAGAACAACATCCATAGTAATATCAAACCCACGAACAGCAACTTTATTAGGTGTTACGCCGTAACGTTCTTCATAAGCTGAAGCAAAACTATTTTCGTCATCTATATTATAGGTTTTAGCAATGGCTGCAAAGGTAAATTGCAGGTTAGATAGGTGGTAATTTGAAACCTCATCATCTTCAAAAGCACTTCCCATATCTGTTGAAACTAATATAATTTGGCGATCTTTTGAAATTAAAGAATTTAACTTACTCGTTACATTAGATACAAAACCTGGACTTGACGTTTCTAAAAACACAATATTTCTACCGGGTTTTAATTTTGAAATGATATCTGTATCATAAATATAGAAAGCATCCTTTTCTTTATCTTTTTTATCTTTTCTTGAGAATACCTGAGAGGCATTTGGAAAATGACCTTTTAATTCATTTGAAATTGCAGTATGACTATGATCGGCAATAATAAGAACCTGACTTGCAAGAGTATCAGTTTTAAGGTAATTAACTATTTTATCTTTTAATAAAGCGCCTGAAGGTCTAGATTGAAAAACATTATCTGAAACTTCAATTTTCTTCGCTAAGGGTGAAATAATTGGGGTATTATTAATTTTCAAAGCTTGAGAAACCTGCTTAATATTATTTGGCATAAACGGACCTACAACCGCATTTACATCATTAAAGTCATTGTTCTTTAAAATATCGTTAATATCACTCGTTCTATTTTTAGTATCGTAAACATCTACTTTTAAATTAACACCTAAATTTTTAAGCGAATCTAAAGCTACAGTTACACCAGAGTAAAAATCTAAAGACATTGACAAAAAAGGATCTTTCAACATTTGATCTTTTGTATCAGCAACAGAATCAATGTTTATTTTATGTGTTTTAAAAGGCAACATAAAAACAACATGTTTCTCCTCTTTATTAATTCTTGTTGTTAGATTAGTGGATTCTAATGTCGTATTTTCTTGCTCAACAGCATCATTATGAGGCACTTTTAAAATCATACCTTCTTTTAGACCATCAACTTTCAATTCCGGATTTAAAGCTTCTAACTGACTTTGCTCAAGCCCTAATTTAATTTTAAGTCGGTAATAGCCTTCCTTTGGTAATACTTCGTAGTAAGAGTATTCGTTGTCAACTGGTTTTTCTTCAGTATTATCAATATTAGGAACCTGTATCACTTCACCTGCTTGTAAAACAGCATTCATATCCGGATTTAAAGCCTCTAATTCCGCAACAGTAATTCCAAATTTATAAGCCACACGCCATTTACCTTCCTTTGGTAATACGGTATATGATTTAGAATCAGCTTTTGGTTCTGAAATACTCAACACTCGTTTATATTCAGGAATTTTTACAACATCACCTTTACGCAAGTTATTAGCATACAAAAATGTGTTATGCTTTTTGATTTCATCCTGCGAGACATTATATGTTTTTGATAAGCTGTATAGAGTTTCTTTACGTTTAACACGGTGATTTTTAAAACCAGTAATTTCTTTTTCAATAGTAGCCTGAGGTGCTGAAGGATTACTTGCTTTGTTAGGTATTATTAAAACCGTGTTTCGCTTTATACCTTTTTGGGCGTCGGGATTTAAAGCATAGATATCATCTGAAGTAACTTGATAATTTTGAGCTATTGTTTCAATAGTTTCACCTGCTTGGACTTTATGCGTTTTGTAGTTCTGTGCATAAATTGTAGCGTTGAAACCTAACAATAGTAACAAGCTAAAAATGTAAAATATTTTTTTCATAATTTATATACGTTCAGATTATTAAAAGCGGTTGCTAATAAATCTGTTTTTTTCTTTTTAAATATAAATAAAGTAAAAAGAATATAGTGAGTTTACCCGAACGCTAGGTAAACTCACAATACCTAACCTGATAATTTTTAAAAAAGCATCAGGTGTATAACTCTATTCCCACTCAATAGTTGCGGGTGGTTTAGAACTTATATCGTAAACGACTCTATTAACGCCTTTCACTTTATTAATAATTTCATTAGACGTTTTTTGTAAAAACTCATAAGGTAAATTCACCCAATCGGCAGTCATACCATCTGTACTTTCTACAGCTCTAAGTGCCACACATTTTTCATATGTACGCTCATCTCCCATAACACCAACACTATTTACAGGTAGTAAGATAGCACCGGCTTGCCATACGCTATCATACAAATTGTATTTCTTTAAATTACCTATAAAAACAGCATCTACTTCTTGTAAGATGCGTACTTTCTCGGCAGTTATATCGCCAAGAATTCGAATAGCTAATCCTGGTCCTGGAAAAGGATGACGTCCTAATAAATCGGCAGCCATATCCATAGAGGCACCAACACGACGAACTTCATCTTTAAATAAGGCTTTTAAAGGTTCCACTATTTTAAGTTTCATAAAATCTGGTAAACCTCCAACATTGTGATGACTTTTTATTGTAGCACTAGGTCCTCCTGTAGCTGAAACACTTTCAATTACATCTGGATAAATAGTACCTTGTGCTAACCATTTCACATCTGTTATTTCATGAGCTTCATCATCAAAAACTTCTATAAAAACACGTCCAATAGCTTTTCTTTTTTCTTCAGGATCACTCAACCCTGCTAAGGCATCCAAAAAGCGTGCCGAAGCATCAACACCTTTAACGTTAAGCCCCATATCTTTGTATTGGTCTAACACATCATGGAATTCATTTTTCCTTAACAAGCCGTTATTTACAAATATACAGTATAGGTTTTTCCCTATAGCTTTATGTAAAAGCATAGCCGCTACCGAAGAATCTACTCCTCCAGAAAGACCTAAAACTACGCGATCATCGCCAAGTTTTGCTTGTAAATCGGCTACTGTTTCTTCTACAAAGGATTGTGGTGTCCAATCTTGTTCAACTTGTGCTATATGCACTAAAAAGTTTTCTAATAATTGTTTTCCATCGGTAGAGTGATAAACTTCTGGATGAAACTGAATGGCGTAAGTTTGTTCGCCTTCAATTTTGTAAGCTGCATTCTGAACATCTTCAGTGCTTGCTAATAACACGCCGTTTTCTGGTAAAGTTTTAATTGTGTCACTATGACTCATCCATACCTGACTCCCTTTGTATATGTTATGGAAGAAATCTTCCTTTTCTTTAACATACGATAAATTGGCACGGCCGTATTCACGTGTATTTGAAGGTGCTACTTCACCTCCCGAAAAATGTGCTAAATACTGCGCACCGTAACAAACGGCTAATAGTGGCTTTTCTCCTCGAATATGTTTTAAATCAGGGTGTAAAACAGCTTCTCCTCTTACAGAATTTGGGCTTCCAGAAAGGATTACAGCTTTATAAGTTTCTAAATTGTTTGGAATTTTGTTATACGGATGTATCTCACAGTAAATGTTGAGTTCCCTAACGCGACGCGCAATAAGTTGTGTGTATTGCGAACCGAAGTCTAAAATTAGTACGTTGTTGTGTTGCATGTGCAAAAATAACAATTGATTTGTGATTAGCTATTTCTGAGTTGGACTTTTTTGAATTTTTAATTCATGGACTCCAAAATCATTTCAATATCTCTTTCTGTTGTATCTGGATTTATAAAGCAAAAACGGGAAACTGTTTCAAAATTATCTCCATTTTTCCATTTTGTTGGTGTTACTAAAGCAAACCCTTTTTTATGATTCTCATAGGTCCAATTGGTATATTCCTCAGGTTCCCATCCAATTCTTCTGAATAATACACAAGACAGACTAGGTTCCCGTACGAGTTCTACATTTGGACTTTTAGTTATCATTTTTCCTGCTAACTGTGCTAGTTCAAGTCCGCGTTCTACAGCTTCCTTATATTTATCAGTTCCGTGTGTTGCCAATGAGAACCATAGCGGCAACCCTCTTACACGACGAGTTAACTGTATTTGATAATCTGTTGGATTAAAGCCATGGGCTCCTTCATCTTTAAAAATATCTAAATAAGAACCTTGTTGTGAGTGTGCTGCTTTTGCTAATTCTGGATTTTTATAAATTACAGCTCCACAATCGTATGGTGAAAACATCCATTTATGTGGATCGATTGTAATACTATCGGCACGTTCTATTCCATTAAATAAGTGCCTAACTGAATCGGCAGCTAAAGCGCCTCCGCCATAAGCGGCATCAACATGAAACCACAAACCTTCATCCTCGCAAATATCTGCAACGCCTTCTAGGTCGTCAATAATACCCGCATTAGTAGTTCCGCCTGTTGCTACAACTGCAAACAAACGTTTACGTTGGTGAAAGTTTAAACCATCTATAGTTTTGCGTAAATCAGCTGCTGTTAAACGCTCTTCAGTATCTACCAAAAGAATATCAACATCGGCAACTTTAGCCATTGCTTTTATAGATGAATGCGCACCAATTGATGTTATAATTAAACCTTTTTCACGTAAATAAGTTGTGTCTCTTCGCCAATATTCACGGGCTGTAACAATTGCTGATAAATTTGCCGCCGTACCACCACTGGTAAAAACACCAAAAGCACCTTCTGGCAAGCCTGTTAAAGAAACAATCCAAGCCATAGCTTCATTTTCACAGAAAATACCACCAGCACCTTCCATCCAATAAGCACCATGAATACTTGAAGCCGATGTTACTAAATCAAACATAATAGCTGCACGTGTAGGTGATGCAGGGACAAAAGCTAAATTTCGAGGATGATCAACCGGTACATTAGCTGTAGACAAATGTTCTTTCCATAGATTAAAAGCATATTCGCCACCAACACCCTTTTCCGTAACAGTATCACCTACTAAGTTCCGCAGTTCCTCTGCTTTTTTAGGTTTACCTATTTGGTGTTCGGTAGCTGAAATTCTACCAATAGCATATTTCATAACATCAAGTGTCATTTCAATAAGCTCTATATCAATTTTATGCATGGACTACTCTAAATTTAGTATTAAAAACTCTTTTTTTAAAGGGTGCAAATTTAACACTAACTGCTCAATTAATTGCTCACCAAACTCTAAATAATATGTAGAAAAATTGATTTGTCGCTCTTGCAAACTTTGATTAGGAAATAAATCGTCCTGAAGCAATCGTACACGCTCTAAAATATCTGAAAGTTTTCGCTTTTGAGCTTTTAACAAACGCTTTTCAAGATTATCTAATCCGTGTATTTGCTTTTTTTCTTGAGCCGCTACTGCTCCTAAAAAAGAAGCATCTGTTTGTTCTGCTATTTTATATAAATCTTTAAACTGTGCTTTTAAAAACTTTTTCTGATCGGAAAAATCAATATTAACATCAGAAATCTCTTTAGTTATCTTGGTAAACAAATCAGACTGTTTTAAAAACAAATCTTTATTTTCTAATCCTAAATTAGTTAATTTTTCTTGTTGCTTTGTGGTTGTTATTAAAACGGAGTTTCTTAATAACAACATTGGAAAAGGCACACTTTGAGCTATAAAGTTAGATTTTAATTGAAACCAATAAGCCAATTCACCACCACCTCCAATGTAACATAAATTAGGTAATACAACCTCCTGAAATAACGGACGCATAATTACATTAGGACTAAAGCATTCTGGTTGCGAATCTACAGCCTCTAAAATTTCTGACTCACTCCAAGAAATATCTGTATTCAATACATGATAAACACCTTCGGATTCAACTATACGCTCTCGCAAACCATTTTTGATGTAAAATAAATTTATTTCTCTTGGGTTTACTTGAATTTTATAATTGTCTGAGACCTTATTAAGTTTATTATTGGTTTCAGAAACCTTTTCAAAAGAAGACTGTTTTGAGAGTTCGTCTTTTACAAAAGGGATAAATTCTCTTTTCAAGGCTTTATCGTTTCCATCTAAAATAACTAAACCATATTCTGTAAATAAAGCATTAACTAAGAAACGCATAGCTTCAGTTAAGGTTGTATGCGAAACATAAGCTTGCTCAAAGAGTATTGCTAATTTCTTAGCATTAATACTTTTTGGAAGTTGGCCTGCGAATACTTCAAAAACTTTATCAAAACCTTCAAGGTCCAACGGACCAACTGGTCCTGACGTATCTCGACTCCATTGTACTTTTTTCCCTTTAAAATTGAAATAATTTATTTCTTCAAAATCATGATCTTCTGTAGCCATCCAATAAACCGGCACAAAATTATAAGTTGGGTATTTTTCGCTTAACTCCCTACACAAGTTTATGGTTGAAATAATTTTATAGAAAAAGTAAAGTGGACCTGTAAATATATTTAACTGGTGACCTGTTGTAACTGTAAAAGTAGTAGCCTCTTCTAATGCCTGAATATTAGCAAGTGTTAATTTGGAAGCCTCGGTATTTTGATATTGGTCTTTTAAACTAGAAACCAGAACCGAACGGGTATTTTTTTTATATGCTAACTGTTTTTCCACTATTTGAGCTTTAAAATTTTCTAATGTTGGGAAGCGATTATAAAAAGGTCTTAAACTTTCTTTTTCATCTAAATAATCGCAAATAAGTTCTGAAAAATAATTGGTTTCTCTAAACGGTATACAATCTGTTGGCATAGTGAGGTGTTGCTATTTTATAAAAAAGTAAAGATAGTATTTCTAGTCTTAAAAATAACTTAAAATATATGAATACAAGCGCTAGAAAGATTACTTATATTTACAAAAAAAGTAATTTTATGTTAGGTTTAAAATTAGCCACAGATCCTCGATGGGCAAATATCGCGGAATCCAATTTAGAAGAAATATTAACTGATCATGCTTGGTGTGAACAAAAAGCAGCCACTAACGCGATTACCATAATAACTTTGAACTCTGAATACACCGACTTAGTAACAGACTTGTTAGCTTTAGCTAAAGAAGAGTTAGAGCATTTTGAAATGGTACACAATATTATTAAAGAACGTGGATATAAACTAGGCAGGGAACGCAAAGACAGTTATGTAAATGAACTTTACAAGTTTATGAATAAAGGTGGTAGTCGC
Organism: Algorimicrobium bowmanii; assembly: GCF_054031195.1. Next base: position 1,239,322 of record NZ_CM132929.1, on the reverse strand, counting down.
CTACAAGCTATGGTAGACAGACTTCTGTTTTCCGCTATGATTGAAGCAAGAAGTTGTGAGCGGTTTAAAGTTTTATCCCAAAATATTAAAGATAAAGAACTTGCTAAATTTTATCATGAATTAATGATAAGCGAAGCTGGGCATTATACCTTATTTATAAGTTTTGCTAGAAAATACGGACAAGATATTGATGTAGACAAACGCTGGAAAGAACTTATTGATTTTGAAGCTGAAGTTATTCAGAACTACGGCAAATCAGAAACCATACATGGCTAAAGTCCAAAAAAACAGCGTCTGCTTAAATAAGCAGACGCTGTGTATATATTACCGTTTGAATTGTTTTATTTAAGCAACAACAACTTCAGCATATAAATCGAAATCTGCTGCTTCTGTTATAACAACTTGCGCATATTCTCCTGTTTTTAAATACGTTTTAGTTGCATCAATAAGTACTTCATTATCTACGTCTGGCGAATCAAACTCCGTACGTCCCACAAAATACTCACCTTCTTTTCTATCTATTATAACTTTAAACTCCTGACCTATTTTAGCTTGATTTAGTTCCCATGAAATTTGCGATTGAATTTCCATAATTTCATTTGCTCGAGCTAATTTTGTTTCTTCAGGAACATCATCAACTAAATTAAAAGCATGTGTATTTTCCTCATGACTATAGGTAAAACACCCTAAGCGTTCAAAACGCATAGCTTTCACCCATTCCTTTAACTCTTGAAAATGTGCTTCTGTTTCTCCTGGGTACCCAACAATTAAAGTTGTACGAATTGTCATTTCAGGCACAGCCTTTCTAAACTCCTTTAATAACTTTGTCGTTTTTTCGTGAGTTGTTCCACGGCGCATACTTTTAAGAATATCATCTGAAATATGCTGAAGCGGAATATCTAAGTAATTACAAACCTTAGGCTCTCTATTCATGACATCTAACACATCCATAGGAAAACCAGTTGGAAAAGCATAATGTAAACGAATCCACTCGATGCCTTCAATCTTAACTAAAGCTTCTAACAACTCCGCAAGGTTACGCTTTTTATATAAATCTAAACCGTAGTAAGTTAAATCTTGAGCTATTAAAATAAGTTCTTTAACACCGTTTGCTGCTAATTTTTCGGCTTCAATAACTAAATCTTCAATAGGTGTACTCTTATGCTTACCACGCATTAACGGTATAGCACAAAAACTACAAGGACGATCACAACCTTCAGCAATTTTTAAGTATGCATAATTTTTTGGTGTAGTTGTTAAACGCTCCCCTATTAATTCGTGTTTATAATCGGCACCTAAAGCTTTTAAAAGCCCAGGTAATTCCGTAGTTCCAAAATATTGATCCACATTGGGGATTTCAGCTTGTAAGTCTGGCTTATAGCGTTCACTTAAACAGCCTGTAACAAAAACCTTATCAACTTCACCTGCTTCTTTTTTCTGCATGAATTCTAAAATAGTATTCACACTCTCTTCTTTGGCATTATTAATAAAACCGCAGGTATTAATTACCACAACATTTCCTTCCTCTTCATGTGCAACATCCTTACCACTAGCCTTTAGTTGCCCCATTAAAACCTCACTGTCGTAAACATTTTTACTACAACCAAGTGTTACTACATTGATCTTATTCTTTTTAAGCGTTTTTGTTCTCATAACTAAATTTCAGGGTGCAAAGATACTACCTTTAAAAAGATTATAGCAAAAATTTAAACGAATTGCAATAGTAATATTTAAGAAAGCTATTTATATATTCGCCACCTATTAATTTTTTATCCCCCTAATAATGAGAAAAATCATTTTATTATTTGCTATTTGTATAGCAATTTTTAGCTGTTCAGGTAGTGATGATTCAGATTCATCATCTAGCAATGGTTGTGCTAAGCCAATTGAATTAGGTGTTACCAATTTAAGTAACACAAATGTTACATTGCAATGGGCTTCTAGAGCAAATTCGTCACTTTACCAAGTGCAATACAGTACCCAAGGATTTACTTTAGGTTCTGGAACTGTATTAACTGTTCCGAATACATATGCAGAAGTCACAGACTTACAACCCCAGACTCAATATGCATTTTATACAAGAGTATTTTGCAATAGCACAAATAGGTATAGCGATTGGGCTGGACCTTATTCATTTGTTACACTTGAAGAAAACCCACATTGTAATGTACCTTCAGCTTTATATTCTGATTTAGCAACACATAACTACATTGATATAAATTGGAGTAATGGTGCCTTTGATGGTTCACAAGTTGCTTACGGTATAGAAGGCATTACAGTAGATAATGCGAATGTAATAACTGTAAATGACGAAATTTACCCAAGTTATAAACGAGTTGAAAATTTAAATGCTGGTACAGCATACGATTTTTATGTACGTAACATTTGTGAAAACTCGGGTTATAGTGCATGGACGGGACCAATTACATTAAACACATTAGAAACGCCTTTTAATGAAAACTGTATTGACCCAACAGATTTTTACTCATCAGGGAATGGCCGTTTATCTGGAGACCACTATTTTGATTTCACATGGAGTTATGCAGACTTTCAAAACAGTTGGGAAATAACAGTGGTTCCTGCTGGAACAGCATTTTCTGCGAACAATACTATTGCTACATCTTATGAACCTGTAAGGTTATCGTATTTTGATATGGTATCAGGTCAAGCTTATGATTTTTACATCCGCGCTAATTGTGGTGGTAGTAATGGATTTAGTGACTGGGTAGGTCCCGTAACTGTTACTGCTGAATAAAAAACAGCATATCTATAAAAACAGAAAAAGCCTTAAAACAGATGTTTTAAGGCTTTTTTTATGCGTTAAGTACTCTTATTTAAAGAAACTATCAACAAATTCATATTTATTGAAAACTTGTAAATCCTCAATACCTTCACCAACTCCTATATATTTAACAGGAATTTGAAACTGATCAGAAATACCAATTACAACACCACCTTTTGCAGTACCGTCTAATTTAGTTACAGCTAAAGAAGTTACTTCGGTAGCAGCTGTAAATTGTTTTGCTTGCTCGAAAGCATTTTGACCGGTTGAACCATCTAAAACAAGTAATACATCGTGAGGCGCATCGCCTACTACTTTTTGCATAACACGTTTTACCTTGGTTAACTCGTTCATTAAATTAACTTTATTATGCAAACGTCCAGCTGTATCAATAATAATAACATCGGCATCTTGATTAACGCCTGACTGTAAAGCGTCGAATGCTACAGAAGCCGGATCAGACCCCATTTCTTGGCGTATCATCGGCACATCTACGCGATCGGCCCAAACCTGAAGCTGATCTATTGCAGCGGCTCTAAACGTATCGGCTGCACCTAAGACAACTTTCAAACCTTGCTTTTTAAACTGATAAGCAAGTTTTCCAATAGTTGTTGTTTTACCAACCCCATTAACTCCAACAACCATCAAAACATATGGTTTTTTGTTTGCTGGAATGATATATTCTGTTTCTTCACCAGAATTAGTTTCACTTAAAAGTCCCGCTATTTCCTCTCTTAGAATTCTATTAAGCTCATCGGTACCTAAGTACTTATCTTTAGCTACACGAGCCTCAATACGATCGATAACTTTTAAAGTGGTATTAACCCCTACATCACTACTTACAAGGATTTCTTCTAGATTATCAAGGACTTCATCATCCACTTTAGACTTTCCAGCTACAGCCTTACTTAGTTTACCTAAAAATGAAGTTTTAGATTTTTCTAATCCTTTATCTAGGGTTTCTTTTTTTTCTGAAGAAAATATTTTTTTAAAAAAACTCATTGTCTTTAATTTCTATACAAATTGATTACCAAAAGTCTTGCCTAAATTAACAAACTGCACTTTTGTCATTCGTCTATAAAGATAAAACAAAAAGCTGCTTCCTTGTACAGAAAGCAGCTTGAATATTTTAAAGTGTTAGAAAACTTATTGTTTAGCTAACCAATCTTTTACAAATTCTGGAGCCATAACAGATTCTACAAACATGTAAGATCCCGTTTTAGGAGACTTTACCATTTTGATAGCTTTTGTTAATCTTTTAGATCCTGTTTGTAACGATGCTACTGATTTCTTTGCCATGTCTAAATGCTTTTTAAGACATTTCCACTATTGTGAAAATGTGATTTTTGTTATTTGAAATTTTACAGAAGTAAAATCTCTAATTACTTAATTTCTTTATGAACAGTCATACGCTTAAGAATTGGATTAAATTTCTTAATCTCCATTCTATCTGGTGTATTCTTCTTGTTCTTTGTTGTAATATATCTTGAAGTTCCTGGTTTACCAGACTCTTTGTGCTCAGTGCACTCTAATATTACTTGTATTCTGTTACCTTTCTTTGCCATTGTACTATATTTTTATAATAAGCCTATTACTTAATAAATCCTTTTGCTTTTGCTTCCTTTAAAGCAGCAGTAATACCTATCTTGTTAATAGTCTTTAATGTTGATGCAGCAACTTTTAAGGTTACCCACTTATCTTCTTCTGGAATGTAAAAACGTTTTTTAATTAGATTTGCATCAAATTTACGCTTTGTTTTATTCATTGCGTGAGACACGTTGTTTCCAACCATGGCTTTCTTTCCTGTAAGTTCACAAACTCTTGACATTGTTCTATCTCTTTAAAAGTGTTATTTCGACTATTTTAAAACACACGTTTCAAAACAGGCTGCAAATTTAGTAAATCTTTATAATATCAACAAACTAAATTCGTTAGTTTTTTAAAATTTCTTTTTGAATCATTTCAAAAGCCTTGTTTACGGCTTTCATAATTACTTTTCCGCGGTGGTTTCCGAGCATCATTTTTTCGGAATAAACATCATTTTTTGTAGCCATTGCCACAAAAACGGTTCCGACTTCCGCATCTGACTCCCCTTTTTCAGGTCCCGCATTACCGGTTGTAGCTATAGCATAATCCGTTTTAAATAATTCACGTGCATTTTTAGCCATGGCTTCCGCTACCTCACTACTAACAACCGAATGAGCGCTTATTAATGCTTGTGGCACATTTAGAATATCTATTTTAGCGTCGGTAGCATAACTGACTACACTTCCTTTAAAAAAGTTAGATGCACCAGCTTTTTTTGTAAATAATTGAGCAAGTTTACCTCCTGTACAACTCTCGGCAGTACAAAGCGTTTTTCCTAAATCGGTTAATTGTTTGCCTATTAAAACCTCCATAGAAGCATCGGTTTCAAAACCGACAAAAATATCTTCAATTTGCGGCAACAAGGTTTCTACTTGCGCTTTCATCTCTGTTTCAACCATGTTTTTATTCATAGCTTTTGCAGACAAACGCAATCTTACGCGTCCTAAACCGGGTAGGTATGCTAATTTTATAAAATCGGGCAAATTATCCTCCCATTGTTCTAAACGTTCTGCTACTGAGCTTTCTCCCAAACCGTGAGTAGAAACTGTAACGTGCTTAATGTAGGGGTAATTATATTCTGTACGCAATTTTGGAATTACCGCTCCATCAATTAAAGCTTTCATTTCATAAGGCACACCTGGTAAGGAAATAAAAATCTTATTATTTTTTTCCATCCACATACCTGGAGCACTTCCCTCCTTATTCATTAAAACTTGTGCTTTACTTGGTACCAAAGCCTGATCGATATTCACCTGGGATAACGGTTTTTTAATTTGTTCTTCCCAAATACGCTCAATATTTTTTAAAACAGCATCATTTTGAACTAAATGATCTTGAAAATAATCACAGATCGTTTTTTTAGTTATATCATCTTTTGTTGGGCCTAAACCACCTGTTATAATAATAATATCGGCATTCTCTTCGGCTTCTTTAAGCGATTTTATAATATGCGCTGCATCATCTTGAACGGATGTTATTTGATAAACTGAAACTCCAATTTTATTTAACGCCTTACTGATAAAAGCTGAATTGGAATCTACAATTTGACCAATTAAAATCTCATCACCGATTGTAATTATTTCTGCTTGCATTATAAACTAAAATCTGCTTTAATTTCGGCTACAGAACTTTCAATAGCTGTAACGACTTTAGCTAAACTATCAGAAATATCGGTATCTGTTTTTTCATACTTACCCCAGTCTTGCACTTCAATCAAATCGTCTAAAACTCCCAACTCAAATAAATCTACAGTTGGCTTCATTTTATGAGCTGCTTGATAGGCTGAGTAATAATCATTTTTATCTACAGCTTTTTTTAGATTATCTAGATCCTCTGGAACTTCCTCCAAAAAAGCAGCAGCAAGTGTAACGATAAACTCTTCATCATTATCTGCTAATTCTCGTACACGAAATAGTTTGTAATTTTTTTCCATTTATTTTACTATTATTGAAAACATCTGCTGGTTTTCTATATATCCAGTTAATTGATCATTAGGTACTACTTTAGAAACTCCTGCTGGTGTTCCTGTAAATATAATATCTCCAATCTTTAAAGTAAAGTATTTGGAAACATATTCTATTATTTCATCTATTTTCCAAAGCATATGACTGGTATTACCCTCTTGGACAAGCTCATCATTTTTTTTAAGTGAAAAGTTTAATTCATTTAAGTTTTCGAAATCCGTTTTAGGAAGCCATTTACCAATTACAGCTGCACCATCAAAACTCTTAGCTTTTTCCCATGGCAATCCCTTTTCTTTTAGTTGAGACTGTAAATCACGTGCTGTAAAATCGATACCCAAACCTATTTCACTATAATACTTATGAGCAAACTTCTTATCTATATACTTTCCTACTTTATTAATTTTAACTAAAACTTCCACCTCGTGATGAACATCATTTGAAAAATCGGGTATAAAGAAAGGCTGTTTTTTTAAAAGAATAGCCGTATCTGGCTTAAGAAAAACAACCGGATCTGTAGGACGTTCATTTTCTAACTCTTTAATATGCTCCGTATAATTTCGACCTATACAAATCAGTTTCATGGGTGTATATTTTTAGTTTTAGGTATGTTTTAGTTACTAAGATAATTTATTATTAAAAGCTCTTAACTTGATAGCTGTAAGTACTTTTTTAGTATACAAAGGAAAATCGGCGTTAAGCAACCATCCAAAATAGCCTGGCTCTTTTTCTAACACTTCGGTTACTAATTTCCCTTTGTGCTTACCAAATGAGAAACATTCTTCTCCTGTTTTGGTATACGCTATAAAACCGGCAAAATCGGCAAACTTTTTATGAGAACTAAATTCAGCTAAAAATTTAGTATCATTTTCTAAGTCGTCATATTTAGAAATTTGCGCTTTAAGAACCTCATATGTTGCCATAGTATCGGCTTCAGCCGTGTGAGCATCTTCTAAAGTTTCGTTACAGTAAAACTTATAAGCAGCACTTAAAGTACGCTTCTCCATTTTATGAAAAATAGTCTGTACATCAACAGAAACACGGTTTTTCATATCAAAATCTTCATCTGCACGAAGCATTTCTTCTGCTAAAAGCGGAATATCAAATCTATTAGAATTAAATCCTCCTAAGTCAGCGTCTTTTATTATCTGCGTTACCTCTTTTGCCAACTCTTTAAATGTAGGTGCATTTGCCACATCTTCGTCTGAAATACCATGAATAGCAGTTACTTCTTTAGGTATCGGACGTTCCGGATTTACCAACCAACGTGTAGACTCTTCCTTACCATTAGGATGTACTTTTAAGATAGCGATTTCAACAATTCTATCGGAAGTAATATTCACTCCTGTTGTTTCTAGGTCGAAAAAACAAATAGGTTTTGTGAGATTAAGTTTCATAGGTTTAATTTTGGGCAAAGATAAATAGAATTAATATAAAAGAACTTTGAGATTTAAGAAACTTACTTAATATAAGCCATTCACGAAAAAAAAACATACACCTATTTAGTTATATAGCACATATTTTATCTAGAACCATCTAAGTTTAAGTAGAAAGCCTTGTATTTTTAAAAGTATAACTCTTAAACATTATTACTATGGACTGGATATATAAATTTGATGACCCACTTTTAACGACTTGTTTGGCTAGCTTTTTAATTTTCTGTATTGTTATACTATTAACTCGGATAATTGGACTCAGATCGTTTGCAAAGTTTACTGCTTTCGATTTTGCATTTACAATAGCCATTGGTAGTATCATTTCAACCATCCTAACTTCCAGTACAAGTGTTGCACATGGTGCCACTGCTATTGCAAGCCTATTAATTTTAACGTTTATCTTTTCATTTTTACAAAGACGATTTTCTTTTATAAACGATTTGATATCTAATAAACCACTCCTATTAATGAAGGACGATTATATTTTTGAAACCAATTTAAAGCATGCGCGCATTCAAAAATCTCAATTAATAGCCAAACTACGTGAAGCAAATGTTACCAATTTTAATCAGGTACTAGCTGTTGTTTTAGAATCTACAGGAGATATTTCTGTATTACATAAAGCGGCTTCTGAGAACGACCTAGCTTTACAGCAGGAGTTATTATCAGGTGTCCGGAAAAAACCATAAACATGCAAGTTTAAAGCCTTAACAACATTTTCAAACACTTAATTATTAAGCAAAAAAAAGGCACAATCGGTAGATTGTGCCTTTGTATAATGTAGAACTCTTATTAGATTTCTCTGTTTAAATCCCAAGCTTCTAAATAATCTTTTACTGCTTTTACAAATTGCCCACCTAACGCGCCATTTACAACACGGTGGTCATAAGAGTGCGATAAGAACATTCTGTAGCGGATACCAATAAAATCACCTTCTGGAGTTTCAACAACAGCAGGTACTTTTCTAATAGCACCAAGAGCTAATATACCAACTTGTGGCTGATTGATGATTGGCGTACCCATAATACTACCAAATGTACCAACATTAGTTACCGTATAAGTACCACCTTGAATATCATCTGGCTTTAATTTATTTAATCGGGCTCTGTTAGCTAAATCATTAACCTTTTTGGTCATACCAACAAGGTTTAACTGATCTGCATCTTTAATAACAGGCACAATTAAATTCCCATCAGGTAAAGCTGCTGCCATACCTAGGTTTATATGTTTCTTTTTAATAATTGTATCACCTTGCATAGAGATATTCATCATTGGAAAATCTCTTAAAGCTTTAGCAATTGCTTCCATAAAAATAGGTGTAAAGGTTAAATTTTCACCTTCACGTTTAGCAAATTCACCTTTAACTTTCTTACGCCAATTCCAAACATTTGTCACATCGGCTTCAATAAAACTCTGAACATGTGCAGACGTCTGAACTGACTCTACCATATGATGCGCTACTAATTTGCCCATTCTAGACATTTCAATAATTTCATCATCACCGGAAGCTACAACTGGTGCTGCTTGTTGTTTTTGCTTTGGTGCCGCAGGCTTAGCAGGTGCTGCTTTTGGAGCCTTAGAACGATTTTCTAAATAGTTTAAAATATCATTCTTAGTAACACGACCATCTTTCCCTGTTCCTGAAATAGCGTCCAATTCACTTTGTGACACACCTTCTTTCTTAGCTATATTCTTAACTAAAGGAGAGTAAAAGCGATCATCTGAAGACTCTACAGCTGCTACTGTTTCTTGTGCAGTAATAACTGTTTTAGCAACCTCAGCAACTGGAGCAGATGCTGCAGGTTCTGATTTTGGAGCTGATTCAACAGTAGCTGAATCGCCCTCTGTTTCTATAATAGCAATTGTTTGTCCAACCTGAACGACATCGTCCACATTGAATAACATTTCAACTAACACGCCATCAACTTCACTAGGCACCTCACTATCTACTTTATCCGTTGCAATTTCTAAAACCGCTTCGTCCGCTTCAATAGTGTCGCCTACTTCTTTTAACCAAGATGTAATGGTTGCTTCTGCTACACTTTCTCCCATTTTAGGGAGCTTTAATTCAAATTTTGCCATATCTGTAACTAAACCGTATGTTTTTTATTTTCGACTGCAAAATTAATGAAAAATCATCGAATTCTTTGCAGTTTTATTATTTAATTCTTTGTTAATACTTGTATCTCCCCTCTATTTTGCGAACTATTACTTCCTATTATAAAGTTTGACATATTAGGTAAGATCTTAAAAGAGACCCCTTCAACAGTTTTAAATCTTGATATTTGCTGAAAAATAGCTTTGTAGGTCATACTATTGGCATCAAATATAATTTCTGTAAATGGCTTTATATTTGTGACATCAGCAGACAATGTAACAGGCTTTTTTAAAACTGACTCCAAAATATGTGATGATGCTGTTGTTTGAATTACATAAGATTGAGACTGCGAAACCACATCGGCTGGAACAGTACGCATCATATAAGCACCACGAATTCCTAACCAAACTACTTCATTAAAAAGTGCGTTACTTTGAAAATGTTTCTTATAAAAAATTTGCATTGCCCCATAAAAACGTTTGGCATAATTAGCATCTTTTAAAGTACTTTCTCCTTTATAATGAATACACGTAGTTTGTCCGTTATAATAATTTTTATAACCTGCTTTTAAAATTTTATACGACAAATCAATATCCTCTCCGTACATGAAATAATCCTCATCTAAACCACCTACTTCCAGATAAACTGTTTTTCGAAGTAACATAAAAGCGCCTACAAAAATAGCTGCTTCCCCAATTTCAAACTCTCCAATTTGATTGGCATAATAACAATTAGGATTTCCTAAAAGCTTTTTTAAAGCAACCATAGGTTTGGGAATGTTTCTTTTACTTTCAGGTAAAAACTTACCAACACCATCCATTAATCTGCAACCTACAATTCCGAGATTTGTTTGCTTATCGGCAAAATCCAACAACAGCTTAAAAGTATCTTCGGCAACCACTGTATCTGGATTAAGAATACATAAATATTCGCCTTTGGCTTGTTTAACGCCTAAATTATTCCCTTTAGAAAACCCTGAGTTCGTAGGGTTTTCGATTAAATTAACGTTTGGAAATAGCTTTTTAACCATTTCACAACTGGTATCAGGTGATTGGTTATCAACTACAATAATTTCGGCATCAATGCCTTCGAGTGCTTTTTCAACACTCTTTAAGCATAGCTCCAAAAAATAACGAACGTTATAATTTAATATAATTACAGATAATTTCAAATACTTACGATTTTAGAGATGCTTCAAAAGGAATTCGATTAACAATACTTCGACCTAAAGTAATTTCATCCGTGTATTCTAATTCGTTACCAACAGAAATTCCACGAGCTATTGTAGAGGTTACAACGCTATATTCTTGTATCTGTCTATAAATATAAAAATTGGTTGTATCACCTTCCATTGTAGAACCTAATGCAAAAATAAGCTCTTTAACATCGCCTTGCTTTACTTTTTCTACTAACGTTTGAATATTTAGGTCTTGTGGCCCAATACCGTCCATAGGAGAAATTTTACCTCCCAAAACATGATACAAACCTTTAAATGAGCTAGTATTCTCAATAGCCATTACATCTCGAATATCTTCTACAACGCAAATTACATGGCTTAAGCGGTGTGGGTTTGCACAAATTTCGCAAATTTCAACATCACTAATATTATGGCAACTTTTACAGAATTTAATATCTGAACGCATTGTTTTTAAAGCATCAACCAATTGAAATGTTTGATTCTCGGGCTGATTTAAAAGGTGTAAAACCAATCGTAACGCCGTTCTTTTACCTATTCCTGGTAATTGAGACATTTCGTTAACAGATTTCTCTAAAAGTTTCGATGAAAATTCCATAGCCGCGAATTTACGATTTTACATTTAAGAATTGCATATACAATGGTAATTTGTATTTTGCCACTAGATATTTATACCATTATGAGCCCAACGCAAATTATCTTTTTAATAGTCGCCTATTTTGTTGTTTTAATCCTAATTTCCTACTTCACAGGACAAGAAGATTCTAATGATGCATTCTTTAAAGCTAATAAATCGGCACCATGGTATTTGGTTGCTTTTGGTATGATTGGAGCCTCCTTATCCGGTGTTACTTTTATATCGGTGCCTGGCGCAGTAGAAACGAAACAGTTTGGCTATTTACAGGTTGTTTTTGGATACTTTTTCGGGTATTTAGTTATTGCTTACGTACTCCTCCCCTTGTATTACCGGATGAATTTAACTTCCATTTACACTTACTTAAAAGATAGGTTTGGTAAAACTAGCTATAAAACGGGGTCGGTTGCTTTTTTAATATCGCGTACTGTAGGAGCTGCCTTTAGGTTATTTTTAGTTGCTAAAGTATTACAGCTTCTTGTTTTTGATAACTTAGGGATTCCTTTCCCTATAACCGTTATCCTTACCATTATACTTATCTGGCTATATACTTTTAAGGGCGGCATTAAGACCATTATTTTTACTGACACGCTACAAACATTGTTTATGCTAATATCAGTTATTGTTACGATATCTTTTTTGGCTTCCGAACTGGATTTAATTGGAATTTCTGACGTTTATACTCACGTTAAAGCCAACACCATGAGTAAAGTTTTCTTTCTAGACAACCCTAACGATGCGCAGTTTTTTATAAAAAGTTTTTTAGCTGGTATGTTTATTACAATTACTATGACCGGTCTAGATCAAGATATGATGCAAAAAAACCTAACCTGCCGAAGCTTAAAAGATGCACAGAAAAACATGGTTGTGTTCAGTATCGTACTCATATTTGTGAATATTTTATTTCTTGCATTAGGATTAATGCTTACTGAATATGCACAAAAAAATGGAATTACTGCAACCAAAGACGATTTATTCCCAACCATTGCTATGCTACCCGAAATTGGCTTAGTAACTTCTGGATTTTTTATATTGGGATTAATAGCTGCCGCTTATTCTAGTGCGGATTCAGCATTAACATCTTTAACAACATCATTCTGTATTGATATTATAGAAATAAACAAAAAACCTAAGCCACAACAGAAATCCATTAGAAAACGGGTACATATAGCCGTTAGTATTGTGCTAGTAGCCGTTATAATTGTATTCGACACATTATTTAAAGACGTTTCTGTTATCTGGGAATTATTTAAAGCTGCGGGTTACACTTACGGACCATTATTAGGCTTATTTGCATTTGGAATTTTGACGAAATCAGAAATTAAAGATAGATATGTATGGATTATAGCCATATTAGCACCTATTATTTCCTATTTCATTAATATGTATTCTGCCCAATTATTTAACGGTTATAAAATTGGCTTCGAGATATTAATAGTAAATGGACTACTTACATTTTTAGGTTTAATATTGATTCGTAGAAAGCAACACTAACGTGCAAGCAATTTCATAATCGATACCTGTAGCATCTAATAGCTTATAAAATTCAGCATTTTCTGTACCTGGATTAAATATAACACGATTGGGACTCAAGGAAACTATATAATTGTAATACGCTTCTTGCCTACTAGGGTTTAAATACAATGTTACGGTATCAATGTCAGGGTATTGCTTTTGATCTGTATCAATAGGTATACCTGCTACAGTACCAGATCGTAAACCAATAGCTACAACTTCATGGTTATAACTTACCAGCCTGTTAATAGCTATATGTGAATAGCGATTCGGTTTTAACGAAGCTCCAATTACTAAGGTTTTTTTATTCATAGGTGTTAATTTAGAGTTAAACCGTGTATACAGCGTAACGTTTTATAAAAATATACGTCTATAAAGATAGTAACATAGTATTTAATAGTCTACGTAATAGTTGATGGTTAGTGTTAATGTGTGACTATTAGATATAAAAAACCCAAGTTTAATGACTTGGGTTTTTGCGTTATTCTGTTAAATGAACGTTAAAGACACTTTTCAATGAAATAAAAGTAACTTTTACACGTCTATATATGTAAGTGATAAGTTTTAAGTAATCATTAAAACTATTTAATAGTTTAGTGTTAGTTAAATTGGTTAATTAGGAAAAAACCCGAAGCATAACTGCTCCGGGTTTTTTTATATATTACATTTCAACTGCTAACAATTATCCGTTAACAATTACCATTTTATTATTACACTTCCCCAAGTAAAACCACTACCAAAAGCAGCTAATACTACTGTATCTCCTTCTTTTACTTTACCTGCTTCCCAAGCTTCTGTTAAAGCTATTGGAATAGAAGCGGCTGTTGTATTTCCATACTTCTGAATGTTATTAAAAACCTGTTCGTCTTTTAAACTAAATTTTTTCTGAATAAATTGAGAAATACGCAGATTTGCTTGATGTGGAATTAGCATATCTATAGCATCAACAGGTAGATTGTTTTTTTCTAAACCTTCCATAATAACTTCGCTAAAACGCACAACAGCATTTTTAAATACGAACTGCCCATTCATATGCGGGTAGTAACTTTCATCAGAAGGGTCATTATCGGCTAATATATCATTAACCCAACGTTTCCCCATTCCAGGTGCTACTAATACTAATTCTTCTGCATGCTCCCCTTGCGAGTGTAAATGAGTTGATAAGATTCCTTTACTAGTATCTTCTTCTCTAGTTAAGATTGCAGCTCCAGCTCCATCTCCAAAAATAACAGAAACACCACGGCCACGTGTAGTAACATCTAATCCATGAGAGTGCAATTCACTTCCAATAACTAAAATGTTTTTATACATACCCGTTTTAATAAAATTATCGGCAACAGAGATAGCATAAACAAAACCTGAACACTGATTTCTAACATCTAAAGCACCAACAGTTTTTATATCTAAAGCATGTTGAACTTGCACTCCTGGTCCAGGAAAATACATATCCGGACTTAAAGTTGCAAAAATTATAAAATCAATATCATCTTTATCTATTCCAGCACGTTCAATTGCTACTTTAGCAGCTTTCACTCCCATTGTTGCAGTTGTATCCCCAGAGCCTTTTTCAACCCAGCGACGTTCTTTTATACCCGTGCGCTCTTGAATCCAAGCATCATTTGTGTCCATTAATTTAGACAGATCATCATTAGTTACAACATTGTCAGGCACATAATGCCCTAAACCGATTATTTTAGAATTGTACATTGAAAGTGTTTTGATTTAATTTCTGAACCTCGATACCTATCAAGAAGAAACCTCGTGATTATTCTGCGCGAATTTAACTATTTCCTACTAAAGACTTTTCAAAGGTAAATGCAATCGTTATGCATGCATAATAAACACTTCTTACAAAGTCGTTTTTAACTTATAAAATGTCAGTTTGTCATCTTTTCATAGTTGGTACTTTTTTTGACTAACCAATGGAAAGAAAATTAATTAACAATGTTCTCAATTTATCGAGGATGTAAACAAATAAAATTATGGCAAAAGGAAACATTAATGTATCGGTAGAAAACATCTTCCCCCTCATTAAAAAGTTTTTATACAGTGATCACGAAATATTTTTACGTGAACTAATTAGTAATGCAACCGATGCAACTTTAAAATTAAAGCATTTAACAAGTATTGGTGAAGCTTCAGTTGAATATGGTAACCCTAAAATTGAAGTTAAAATTGATAAAGAAGGTAAGAAATTACATATTATCGATCAAGGTTTAGGTATGACTGCTGATGAAGTTGAAAAATACATTAACCAAGTAGCTTTTTCTGGTGCCGAAGAGTTTTTAGACAAATACAAAGACTCTGCAAAAGATTCAGGTATCATTGGTCACTTTGGTCTAGGATTTTACTCAGCATTTATGGTTGCTGAAAAAGTAGAAATCATAACAAAATCTTTTAAAGATGAACCTGCAGCACACTGGATTTGCGATGGTAGCCCAGAATTCACTTTAGAAACAGCAGACAAAACAGAACGCGGGACAGAAATTATCCTACACATAGCTGACGATTCTACAGAATTTTTAG
The DNA here is from genome assembly GCF_054031195.1 of Algorimicrobium bowmanii. The sequence goes on along the minus strand of NZ_CM132929.1, from coordinate 1,223,588 downwards.
AAGAATCAAAAATTAGCGAACTACTTTTAAAATACAACAAGTTTATGCCTGTGCCAATAAAGTTTGGTACGAAAGAAATAAACGACCCGGAATTTACACCGGCAACAACAACTGATGAAGATGGCAAAGAAACTACGGAGCCACACAAACAAATAACAGTTGACAATATTATTAATAACCCTAATCCTGCATGGACAAAATTACCAGCAGATTTAGAGCAAACGGACTATAACAGTTTTTACCGCGAGTTATACCCAATGCAGTTTGAAGAGCCTTTATTTCATATTCATTTAAATGTAGACTATCCATTTAACTTAACGGGTATTTTATATTTCCCTAAAATGAGTAACGACTTAAACATTCAAAAAGATAAAATTCAACTTTACCAAAATCAAGTATTTGTAACGGATAATGTAGAAGGTATTGTTCCAGAATTTTTAACAATGTTACGCGGCGTTATAGACTCGCCTGATATTCCATTAAATGTTTCTCGTAGTTACTTACAAGCAGATGGCGCTGTGAAGAAAATATCTTCTTACATCACTCGTAAAGTAGCCGACAAACTAAAATCACTTTTCAATAATAATCGTGAAGACTTTGAAAAGAAATGGGACGATATCAAAATTGTTATTGAGTACGGTATGCTTTCTGAAGATAAATTCTTCGATAAGGCTGATGCATTTGCATTATACCCAACTGTAGATGGTACATATTACACATATGACGAATTGTTTAATGCTATAAAAGCTAAGCAAACGGATAAAGATGGCAAATTAGTTATTCTTTACGCATCTAATAAAGATGAACAACACAGTTATATAGAAGCTGCTAAAACTAAAGGTTACGAAGTACTATTATTAGATTCTCCAATTGTTTCGCATTTAATGCAAAAATTAGAATCTAGTAAAGAAAACATTACATTTGCTCGAGTAGATGCTGATCATATAGATAACTTAATTAAGACTGAAGAAGAGAAAATCTCTAAACTTTCTGAAGAAGAAAAAACAACATTAGAAACGGTATTAAAAGAAGTTGTTCCTGCGGAAAAATTCACAGTACAACTAGAAGCCATGGATAGTGATGCATCTCCATTTATGATTACGCAACCAGAATTTATGCGCCGTATGAAAGAAATGCAACAAACCGGCGGCGGTGGCGGTATGTTTGGTATGGGCAACATGCCAGAAATGTACAATTTAGTTGTTAATACAAACTCGAATCTAGTTGGTGAAATTTTAGCAACTGAAGCTAAAGAAAATCAAGAACGTTTAATAACACAAAGTTTAGATTTAGCTCGTCTATCTCAAGGCTTATTAAAAGGAGAAGAGTTAACAAACTTTATAAAACGTAGTTATGAGCTGTTAAAATAAGCTTATTGTAAGCTATAATATTCATAAAAAAACCACTTCATAACGAAGTGGTTTTTTTATGTTCTAATTATTATAGAGTCTAAACGAAGTTTGATTACACCTAAAAAAAATAGGACAACAAAAGTTGTCCTATTTTTTTTCTGCAAGTCATTATTACTTACAAAATATTTATCGTGAAAAATTACATATTACGTCTGTACTGTCCACCTACTTCAAATAACGCAGAAGTAATTTCGCCTAAACTACAAACCTTACAAACATCCATTAAAGCTTCAAAAATATTTTCATTTTGAATAGCCTTACTTTGAAGGTCTTTTAATAACTCAGAAGTATCTTTTGCTGCGTGTAAATTTTTCAATGTTTGAATCTGATTCTGTTTTTCAGTTTCGGTAGCACGAATAACCTCAGCTGGTTGAACTGTAGGCGACCCTTTAGAACTTAAAAATGTATTTACACCTATAATTGGAAATTCACCATTGTGTTTTAGCGTTTCATAATACAAGCTTTCCTCTTGAATTTTACTTCGCTGATACATGGTTTCCATAGCTCCTAATACACCTCCTCTTTCTGTAATTCTATCAAACTCCATTAAAACAGCCTCTTCAACTAAATCCGTCAGTTCTTCTATAATAAATGACCCTTGAATTGGGTTTTCATTTTTAGCTAAACCTAACTCTTTATTGATAATTAATTGAATAGCCATGGCGCGTCTCACAGACTCTTCAGTTGGCGTTGTGATAGCTTCATCATAAGCATTTGTATGTAAGGAATTACAGTTATCATAAATAGCGTATAACGCTTGAAGTGATGTTCTGATATCATTAAAGTCAATCTCTTGCGCATGTAAACTACGTCCTGATGTTTGTATGTGATATTTTAGCATCTGTGCTCTTGAGTTAGCACCATACTTATTTCTCATGGCTTTAGCCCAAATTTTTCTTGCTACACGGCCAATAACAGCGTACTCTGGATCGATACCATTAGAGAAGAAAAATGATAGGTTTGGACCAAATTTATTGATATCCATTCCACGACTTAAATAATACTCAACATAAGTAAACCCATTCGATAAGGTTAACGCTAGTTGTGTTATAGGGTTGGCACCAGCCTCCGCAATATGATATCCTGAAATAGAAACTGAATAAAAGTTACGTACATTATTTTCAATAAAATACTCTTGAACATCTCCCATTAATCGTAGGGCAAACTCCGTAGAAAATATACATGTATTTTGTGCTTGATCTTCTTTTAAAATATCAGCTTGTACTGTCCCTCTTACTTGAGCAATGGTATTCTTTTTTATTTCAGCATACACATTAGCAGGTAGAACCTGATCACCAGTTACACCAAGTAACATCAAACCTAATCCATCATTCCCTTCTGGTAATTCACCGTGATATTTTGGACGTTCTTTTCCTTCATATAGCTTGGCAATTTTAGCTTCTGTTTCTCCTTCTAACCCGTTTTCTTTAATATAAATCTCACATTGCTGATCAATAGCTGCATTCATAAAAAAGCCTAACAACATAGGTGCTGGACCATTTATCGTCATACTAACAGACGTCATTACATGTGCTAAATTAAAACCTGAATACAGTTTTTTAGCATCATCTAAACAACAGATAGAAACACCTGCATTTCCAATTTTACCATAAATATCTGGACGTAAATCTGGATCATTTCCGTAAAGTGTAACACTATCAAACGCTGTAGACAAACGTTTTGCTGGCAAACCTGCACTTACATAATGAAAACGACGATTAGTACGCTCTGGCCCTCCTTCTCCTGCAAACATACGCGCAGGGTCTTCTCCTGTTCGTTTAAATGGATATAATCCAGAAGTGTAAGGAAATTCTCCAGGTACATTTTCTTGTAAACTCCATTCTAAAATATCTCCCCAAGCTTGATACTTAGGTAGTGCTACTTTAGGGATTTGCGTATGAGATAACGACTCTGTATGTGTTTCTATTTTAATTTCTTTATCGCGAACTTTAAAAGAATAAATAGGGTTTTTATATTTATTCACTTTAAAATCCCAACCTGTAATTACCTCCCAATTGTAAGGATCTAAATTTAGTTTTACACGATCGAATTCAGCAATCAATAATTTAATGAAGTCTTGATTTTCTGAAACTTCAATAGCATCAATATTTATTCCTGCTTTATCTAAGCTAGGTTTTTCTCCTATTACAGATTCAATTGTTTTAAAAATACCGTATAATTTTTGAGCAACTTCAACTTGTTCTTTTGCTGTTTTATTATAGGCGCGATTACTTTCTGCTATTTCCGATAGGTAACGCGTGCGAGATGGAGGAATAACAAAAATCTTCTCACTCATTTCATCTGAAATATGAAAAGTAGATTTTAATTCAGAATCTGCTTTTTCAACCAGTTTATCCATAATAGCTTTATAAAGCGTATTCATTCCTGGATCATTAAACTGAGAAGCTATCGTTCCAAAAACAGGTAATTCATCTTGTGGTGTATCCCACAATTGATTGTTACGCATGTATTGTTTTTTAACATCGCGAAGCGCATCAAGAGAACCACGTTTATCAAATTTGTTAATAGCTACTAAATCGGCAAAGTCTAACATATCAATCTTCTCCAGTTGCGTAGCCGCACCAAACTCAGGTGTCATAACATAAAGAGAAACATCTGAATGTTCTATAATTTCAGTATCAGATTGCCCAATACCAGAAGTTTCTAATATAATTAAATCGTATTCAGCAGCTTTTAAAACCTGAACCGCTTCATGCACATATTTAGACAAAGCTAAATTAGATTGACGGGTTGCTAAACTACGCATGTAAACACGGGAGTTATTAATAGCATTCATACGAATTCTATCACCTAAAAGAGCACCTCCAGTTTTACGTTTAGAAGGATCTACAGAAACTAAACCTACTGTTTTTTCAGGGAAATCGATTAAAAAACGTCTTACCAACTCGTCAACTAACGATGACTTACCGGCACCACCAGTTCCAGTAATTCCTAAAACAGGTGTTTTAGATGTTTCGTTTTTAGCATGAATTTTATCTAAAGTACTTTTAGCTACTTCAGGAAAATTTTCAGCAGACGATATAACACGAGCTATAGATTTTGGGTTCTTACTAGCTAAATCATCACCTTCATTTTCCAAGGCATCACCAATAGCAAAATCCGATTGCTTAACCAAATCATTAATCATACCCTGTAATCCCATTTCGCGACCATCATCAGGAGAATAAATACGTGTAATACCGTAATCCATTAATTCTTTAATCTCAGAAGGTAAAATAACTCCACCGCCACCGCCGAATATTTTTATATGACTTGCACCTTTTTCTGATAACAAATCATACATATATTTAAAGTATTCGTTGTGACCTCCTTGATAAGAGGTTAAACAAATAGCATTTGCATCTTCTTGAATTGCTGTATTTACAACTTCTTCTACACTTCTGTCATGTCCAAGGTGTATTACCTCAACACCGGTAGCTTGGATAATACGGCGCATAATATTTATAGATGCGTCATGTCCATCAAAAAGCGATGCTGCAGTTACAATTCGTACTTTATATGTTGGAATATATGGTGCAATATTTTTCATTTGTAATAAACGTGTTTTTTTAAGCAGTGCAAATTTAAGGAATATTACTGTATTAATTTAAGGATGCCGCAACAGATAGCTATAAAATCACGTCTTTTATGCAGATGTATTAAAAAATAAAGCGAATTATAAATTATAATTTGATTTTATCACAGATAAAACCCCAACAAACAGATTATATGCAAACAGAAAGATTGATTATTTTTAATGTAAACAAGTGTTAATATAAAATATATTCAACTGCTAATATTTATATTTGTCACTAAATAATTATATAAAAATGATAAAACGTTTTCTAATTTTAGGATTACTATTAAACTTAACAGCTTGTGCAGAACTACAACAGGTTGTTGATAATTTACCAGAAACAGCAAGCAGTGTTTCAAACACCGATATTGCTACAGGACTTCGCCAAGCATTAGACCAAGGAATTGACAAGCAAGTAAGTAAACTTATGCAAGAAGATGGTTTTTACAAGAATGACCTTGTTAAAATTATGCTTCCTGAAGAATTACAAAAAGTAGACAAAGCTTTAAGAGACATTGGTCTAGGAAGTTTAGCCGATGAAGGTTTAAAAGTATTAAATCGTGCAGCTGAAGATGCTGTTGGAACTGCCACACCTATTTTTGTAAACGCTGTAAAAGATATTTCTTTTAATGATGCAAAATCAATTTTATTAGGAACAGATAATGCAGCTACTGAATATTTAGCAAATAAAACGAAGTCTGAGTTATACGCAGAGTTTCATCCTGTAATTAATGATTCGTTTAAAAAGGTGGGAGCAGATAAAATATGGAGTAATTTAATAAATCAATACAACGCAATTCCATTTACATCGGATGTAAATCCTGATTTAACAGACTATGTAACGGATGAAGCATTAAAAGGTGTTTATGAAATGATAGCTGTTGAAGAGAAAGATATTCGTACTAAATACTCATCACGTACAACCGATGTTTTAAAACAAGTTTTTGCTTTACAAGATTAATATTTTCGCATTCAGAACACCTGTTAACTATTTGATAACAAATAAGTAACACCAGATAAGACTTTCTATTTTACCTTTGCTGTGATCTTAAAAAAAGTTAAATCCACTTCTTAGGGTTTTAGAGTTAGTTAGTTTAGAAAATCGACCTTCCAAATGGTCGATTTTTTTTTATGACTATTTACAACTATAATTTGCTGAATTACAATATTTTAAATATATTTAATTCATCAATACGGTCGCCATGGAAAATCTCTCTAAACTCAAACAAAACCAAATCAAATTACAACTACGCTATAAGCAACTTATGGAGCAAGCTTATAATTTGAGGCAAACAGACTCTGCACAAAGTGATATTTCCGAGTTTAAAGCCATTAAACTTTTAGACAAATTAAATCGTCTAAAATACTTAAACATAGAAGCTTCTAAGTCTCCGACGCCTCATTAATTTTATAGTATTTTTAACGTTCACTAAACATCTGCAAAACACTTTCTACTCGTATATCTATTTTAAAATACGGTAAATATGAGCACACAATTTTGTAAAATAGGAAATGTAAAAGTAGGTTTAAAACAACTTTTAGGTCTTAAAGAGTTAGAAAAGCAATACAAGAAATATATAGAAGCTGCTTACAATACCAGTATGACAGACGCGAGTATGAGTGACATGCTTTATTTTGAAGCAAAAAAAATTAAGCAAACTATTCTGAGCACAAAGCAGTACGATGCCACGTTTTAAAATATTTAAATGCTAGCAACAACCGACTACCGTACCACGAAAATATTTCACCATCAACAATGAGAATTTTAGCATTTGGAAATTGTGGTTGAATGTTTTTGATATGTACCTTTTTAAAAGGAAAAGGCTCACTAGATAACAGCACCAAATCTACAGAAGGAAACGTTTTATTATTTGGAATTTCAGGGTAACGCGTCTTGTTACTAAAAGTGTTTCTAAAGTTGTTTAGCGTTAGCATATAATTTACAAAAGTATCATTTGCAGCAACCATCCATGGGTCCTTCCATATAAAGTAAGCAACCTCTCTTGTTGGCTGCATTTTAATAAACGCTTCAAAATCTGCTTGCGCATTTATTATTTTAGCCACTAGATCTTCTGCTTTAGTTTGACAGTTAAAAATCTGACCATATGCCAACACTAACTCCAAACAATCCCCTACCGTGTTTATATCGCTAATATGAACAGGCGCTACAGCTTCTAACTGAGAAATCATTTCTTGGGTATTTTCTTCTTTATTGCAAAGAATAACATCCGGATTTAGCTGGATAATTTCAGATATATGAACTTGTTTGGTTCCACCAACAACCGCTACTTGCTTACGAATATTTGTTGGATGCACACAAAATTTTGTTACACCTACAAGCTTACTCTCTATACCAAGATCACAAATAAGCTCGGTGATACTAGGCACCAAACAAACAATACGTTTTGGTGTTTCAGAAAAAAATAGTGTTCGCTGAAGTTGATCTTTAATTTGCACTTTTAAGTATATCTGCCATTTCTCCTTGTAAATCACTAGCTTTTTGAGCTGCTGCTTCGGCAAAATCAACATCTTGAGAAGCATAAATAATACCTCTTGAAGAATTTATAAGTAAGCCTATGTTTTCAGCCATGCCGTATTTACAAACATCTTGTAAGTTCCCACCTTGTGCTCCAACTCCAGGTACAAGTAAAAAACTATCTGGAATAATAGTTCTGATATCTGCTAAAAATTCAGCTTTAGTGGCTCCAACAACATACATAAGATTCTTAGAGTTCTCCCATGTTTTAGATGTTTCTAATACCTGTTTATAAAGCTCCTTTCCATCTACTTGCTTGGTTTGAAAATCAAAAGCCCCTTTATTAGATGTTAAGGCTAATAAAATAGTGTGTTTATTTTTAAATGCTAAGAATGGCTCTATAGAATCTTTACCCATATAAGGTGCCACAGTAACACTATCGAAAGCTAAATCTTCAAAAAAGGCTTGCGCATACATACTACTGGTATTACCTATATCACCTCGTTTAGCGTCGGCTATTGTAAATAACTCCGGATAATTTGTATTTAGATAGTTTATGGTTTTTTCTAGAGCTTTCCACCCTTTTAACCCATAGGCCTCATAAAAAGCTGTGTTTGGTTTATAAGCAACACATAAGTGATGTGTGGCATCGATAATAGCTTTATTAAAAGCAAAAATAGGATCTTCCTCTTCTAGTAAATGCGCTGGAATTTTTCTTAAATCGACATCCAGACCTATACATAAAAAGGACTGCTTTTTCTTTATTTGTTCCGTTAGTTGTTGTGTTGTCATGCTACTAAAAAAGCCTCCAATACAGAGGCTTTAATTTTAAATATGTTCGTCACTAGCTTTTAACTTCTCAGTATTTTCGGCTAGCATTAATTCATCAATAATTTTTTGAATATCACCATTTACAATATTAGACAAATCGTAAAGAGTTAAACCAATTCTATGATCGGTTACACGTCCTTGTGGATAATTATAGGTTCTAATTTTAGCACTTCTATCTCCTGAAGTTACCATTGTCCCACGTAAAGCAGCATCTTCTTCTAATTTTTTAGCTAATTCTAAGTCATACAAACGTGATCTTAGAACTTTAAATGCTTTTTCTTTATTCTTATGTTGTGATTTTTGATCTTGACACTGTGCCACCAAACCTGTAGGAATGTGTGTTAAACGCACAGCAGAGTACGTGGTATTTACAGACTGCCCACCTGGTCCTGATGAACAGAAAAAATCGATACGTACATCTTTTGGATTAATTTCAATATCAAATTCTTCAGCTTCCGGAAACACCATTACTGTAGCAGCACTAGTATGTACACGTCCCTGCGTTTCTGTTTGAGGTACACGTTGCACACGATGAACACCAGCTTCAAACTTTAATGTTCCGTATACATCTTCACCACTAACTTCAAACTGAATTTCTTTAAAACCACCATTAGTTCCTTCACTAAAATCTACCGTATCAACTTTCCAACCTTTGCTTTCGCAATATTTAGAATACATACGGAATAAATCTCCCGCAAAAATACTCGCTTCATCACCACCCGTACCTGCTCGCAATTCTACAACAGCATTTTTAGAATCCTCTGGATCTTTAGGTATTAACAGAAACTTTATTTCATCTTCTAATACAGGGATACCTTCCTTAGCTTCTTCATATTGCATTTTAGCCATTTCAACCATTTCAGGATCACTCCCGTCAGCAAGAATTTCTTCTGCTTCTTTTAAGTTGTTTGAAAGTTCTAAATACACTTCACGTTTATCCATTAATAAACGTAAATCTTTATATTCTTTGTTTAATGCTACGTAACGTTTCTGATCGGTTATCACGTCGGGCTGAATGATTAAATCACTCACCTCATCAAAACGCTGTTTTATTATTTGTAATTTTTCTAACATCTAGTTCCTAAAATTGTTCCACAAAAATACGATAATTTATGAATAGACATATTATTAATACCTTTAAAATAATCCCATTTTTTTTTCGTTTTAAAACTTAACATGCAACGCTTTGGAGCCATATTACTATTCTACAAACCTTATATACTATGGTCAATTGGGCTTGTATTATTGTTAATGAGTTTAAGTTACAACTTAGCTATAATTTGTATTGCTAAACTTTTTATAGTTGGTTTTTTATGGTATTTCTTAACTGAAACGACAGCTAAACGAAAACTTATATTCTATAAAAACTTAGGCATATCCAACCTGAAGCTATTTTTTACCACTTATGTAATTGATATTTCAATCACCTATTTAGTTTACCAGTTAATAGATGTATTTGTATGATTTTAGAGCTGGACAATATTGAACTATACTTCAAAAACAAACGCATTCTTAATGGCATTTACCTTAAGGCCGAAACAGGTAAAGTTACTGGTATACTTGGCAGTAACGGCTGTGGAAAAACCTGCATTCTGAATATTATTTTCGGAACCTTAAAACCGAAATACAAACTAATCCGTTTAAATAATAAACCTATATTAAACCCCCTATACCAAACCAATCTCATTCATTTTTTACCTCAATTACCTATCACCCCCAATAACCTCAAGCTAAAAACAGCTTTTAAACTATTTAAGGTAAACTGGAAGGAGTTTACATTACTTTTTAATACTTTTTCCTGCTATGAAAATTATAAATTTCGACAACTATCAGGAGGCGAACGCCGTGTAGTAGAAACGTATTTATTTTTAAAAAGTGCGTGTAAAATTATTCTATTAGACGAACCTTTTTCTCACGTTGCACCTCTTTATATTGAAACAATAAAAAAAATCATAACAGAAGAAAAGAGTCAGAAGATCATTATTATTACAGATCATTTATATAGAGACATTATTGAAACTAGCGATGATTTATACCTGATTAAAAATGGGCATTCTAAACTTGTAACCGATTTAAAAGTATTAGAGGATTACAAATACATAAGCGAAAATCAACTTTAGAATCAACAATTGAACATAAAAAAAGCCGCTCCATAGGAACGACTCTTTTAAATTCACACTTAAATTAAGGATTATCCACATTTAGATGACCCACAATCTTTACAGGTTAAACAACCTTCTTGATATATTAAATTTTCTGATTTACAGTTTGTACATGTATGACCTTTAGCCTTAGTTCCATCAGCAACATAACGTTTTAAAGCACGACCAACACCATTTTTCCAAGTGTTTATAGACTCACTATCCAACTGTAAACTATTAATAAGTTCAACAATATTATCAATTGGCATACCATGACGCAAAGTACTTGATATTAACTTCGCATAGTTCCAATACTCCGGATTAAACTTATGAGATAACCCTTCAATTGTTGTCTTATAGCCTCGTTTATTCTCATATTGAAAATCATAACGCGAAGAACCATCTTCATTTCTACTTTTCATGATTACACCACTTTCAACCCAACGAGGGATTAAAATACCGTCTTCATCATCAGCTAAACCTGTAAAAATCTCATACGGATTACCATCTATAAGTCCGATAAAGGCAATCCATTTTTCTTTTTTATTTTGAAAACGCACAACATCAGCCTCTAACACCTCTGGTCGTTTAACAGGAAACTTAGTTAACGTTTCTGCTGGGCTTTCTTCTTTTTTCTCCTCGTTAGAAATAAGTACTCCTGAACGCGAACCATCACGATAAACTGTTACACCTTTACAACCAACTTCCCACGCTTTTAAATACAGTTCTCCTACCAATTCTTCACTTACATCATTTGGCAAGTTAATAGTTACACTAATAGAATGATCAACCCATTTTTGAACAGCTCCTTGCATTGTTACTTTACTTAACCAATCAACATCATTTGAAGTTGCTTTATAGTAAGGTGATTGCTTAATTAATGAATCTATTTCTTCTTGAGTAAAGTTTTTCGTTGAATCGATACCGTTCACATCCATCCACTGCTTAAATCGGTGATGAAACACAACGTATTCTTCCCATGAGTCACCTACTTCATCAACAAAATCTACACGCACATGTTTATCATTCGGATTCACTTTACGTCTACGCTTATAAACAGGCATAAACACAGGCTCAATTCCCGATGATGTTTGCGTCATTAAGCTTGTTGTTCCTGTTGGCGCAATAGTAAGCAAAGCAATATTACGACGTCCATACTCTAACATTTCAAAGTATAATTTTTCATCAGCTTCTTTTAAACGTTGAATAAACGGATTATTTTTTTCACGCTCTGAATCGAAAATAGCAAAAGCACCACGCTCTTTAGCTGCCGTTACAGAAGCACGGTAAGCCTCAATACCTAATGTTTTATGAACTTCTACTGAAAAATCATTACCTTTTTGACTTCCATATTGTATACCTAATGCAGCTAACATATCACCTTCAGCTGTTATACCAATACCTGTACGACGTCCTTCATTTGCTTTTTTCTGAATGTTTAACCACAAATTACGCTCTGTAGCTTTCACTTCATCTTGTTCAGGGTCTGAATCAATTTTTTCAATAATAGCATCGATCTTCTCCAACTCTAAGTCAATAATATCATCCATAATACGCTGCGCTACTGCAACGTGTTTTTTAAATAACTCAAAATTAAACGTGGCTTGTTTTGTAAATGGATTTTCTACATACGACAATAAATTAATTGCCAATAAACGGCAAGAGTCGTACGGACATAAAGGAATTTCACCACATGGATTTGTTGATACCGTTTTATAACCTAAATCTGCATAACAATCTGGCACTGACTCATTAATAATAGTATCCCAAAATAAGATACCTGGTTCTGCCGATTTCCAAGCATTATGAACAATTTTTTTCCAAATTCCATTGGCATCAATAGTTTTCGAAAACTTAGGAGATTGACTAAATATTGGATATTTCTGAGTGTACTGCTCATTATTTTTTACAGCACGCATAAATTCATCATCAATACGCACCGAAACATTAGCTCCGGTAACCTTTCCTTGCTCTAATTTAGCATCAATAAATTCTTCCGAATCTGGATGATTAATTGAAACCGATAGCATTAATGCTCCACGACGACCATCCTGAGCTACTTCACGTGTAGAGTTAGAATAGCGTTCCATAAATGGCACAATTCCAGTAGATGTTAATGCCGAATTTTTAACAGGAGATCCCTTTGGTCTGATATGAGATAAATCGTGACCAACACCTCCACGACGTTTCATTAATTGTACCTGCTCTTGGTCTATTTTCATAATCCCTCCATAGGAATCAGAATCGCCATTATTACCAATCACAAAGCAATTAGAAAGTGAAGCCGTTTGATACGGGTTCCCAATACCAGCCATAGGACTACCTTGTGGTACGATATATTTAAAATCTTTAATTAAATCGAAGATTTCTTCTTCAGAAAGTGGATTCGGGTAACGCTTTTCAATACGCGCAATTTCTTTAGCAATACGATTATGCATATCGTTTGGTGATAATTCGTAAATATTACCTTGCGAATCTTTCAAGGCATATTTATTAATCCAAACACGAGCTGCAAGGTCATCGCCTTTAAAGTATTTTAAAGAAGCTTCAAATGCTTCTTCTTGTGTATAAGTTTTTGGTTCTGCAACGGGTTTGGTCTCTATCGGCATGTTCTTGTATAGTTTAAAATTTTAATAGCTTTTCACGAAGTGTAAAGAACGTAAAAAAATTAAACTTTCCGATCATTAATTTTCACAAAGTTTACAGTAAATTAATTTAAATAACTGATTTTAAGTAGTTTAAAATTTATCAACAATGAAAAGTTAACAAATAATGTTATTTATTTAATTAAAATTCATATACAACACCCACACCTAATAATTGCTTCCATTGTACACGCGCCCCCACGTTAATAAACTCTGTTTCTTCGGTTACAGGGTCCACCACTTCTTCCTGTATTTTAACATCATTATCATACCTAAGATGCGAACCTAATGTAGCACGAACAAAGTTATTTACCCTAAAGTCAAAAACTATTTCCCAATCTATATCTACGTTACCAAAATCATTAATATAATCAGTATAAAGGCTCATTAAATTTTTCAATGCTATGTTTTCAAAAATTTCGGCTTCATAACTACTAGTAAGTAAAACACCCAATTCTTTTCGAACGCGCTCACCAGAACGAACCATATTACCATCGGTATCATATACTGCTGGCTCAACACCAAATGCTCCAGAATCTGACAATGCTTCATCCAACACAAATGTTGTTTTAAGAGTTAGCGGCGAAAAATACATAGAAAATTTATCTATATTTTTACCATATTCTGCACCACCACCTAAAAACAAATAACCTGGCGCCATGAATTGCGAAATCTCATTTGATGTATTCGGATAATTATAACCGTTAGCAAATTGTGTTTTAAAATTAAATCGAGCAGAATAATACCAATTGGTACGCCTATTTTGACGAAATCCTAAACTGGAATTGATTTCTAACAAATCGTCTGTTTTTCGAAACTCTTGATCCTCTTGTTTATTTAGCCCATATCGCGCTAACAAATTACTATCCCAAATAAAATTTCGGTATTCATATCGCAATGCACTTTTAAGCCCTATCAAGCCCGAGATAGAATTACTACCCCCGGCATTCCAATTTACAAAAGCAACCTCATTAATATCCAATCCTGCTGAATTTGTATTAGTCCAAACAGGCACATTAGGATTTGTAGCAGGTTTGAAATACAAAGAGTCTGGCTGAGCCCAAATTAATTGAGCAAACAAGAAACTAAAAATAAGAATACACTTATGCATAACACTAAAATTTTGAAACTAGGGGTTTAATTAGTATACAAACTCACCAAATTCACTTTTTATTGTTAACTTCTTTTCTGAAGCAGCTTCAACACGACCAACTATTTTAGCATCAACATTATAGGATTTTGATATTTCTATAATAGCTTCTGCTACTTCCGGAGCAACATATAACTCCATACGGTGACCACAATTAAAAACCTGATACATTTCTTTCCAATCAGTTTTAGATTGCTCTTGGATTAATTTAAATAATGGCGGTACCGGAAACAAGTTATCTTTAATAATATGCAAACCTTCAACAAAATGCAAAATCTTCGTTTGAGCTCCACCACTGCAGTGTACCATTCCATGAATAGTATCACTCGTATATTCATTAAGAATTTGTTTAATAATTGGCGCGTAAGTTCGCGTTGGTGATAGCACTAACTTACCAGCATCAATAGGTGAATTTTCAACCGCATCAGTTAGCTTCATACCTCCTGAATAAACCAAATCACTTGGCACAGCACCATCAAAACTTTCTGGATACTTTTCAGCTAAATACTTATGAAACACATCATGTCTAGCAGAAGTCAGTCCGTTACTACCCATTCCCCCATTGTAACTTTTCTCATAAGTTGCTTGACCGAATGACTCTAAACCAACAATGACATCACCAGGTTTGATATTAGCATTATCAATTACATCAGAACGTTTCATACGAGCTGTAACAGTAGAATCAACAATAATGGTTCTAACTAAGTCACCAACATCCGCTGTTTCACCTCCTGTAGACCTAATAGTTACACCAAAGGATTTCAAATCTTCAATTAACTCTTCAGTACCGTTTATAATTGCTGAAAGCACTTCTCCTGGAATATTATTTTTATTACGGCCGATAGTAGACGATAGCATAATATTATCTGTAGCACCAACACAAAGAAGATCATCAATATTCATAATCAACGCATCTTGCGCAATACCTTTCCACACGGATAAATCACCTGTTTCTTTCCAATACATATAAGCTAGCGAAGATTTTGTTCCCGCACCATCCGCATGCATAATTAGACAGTAATCCGGATCATTAGTTAAATAATCAGGTATAATTTTACAGAAAGCCTTAGGAAAAAGACCTTTATCTATATTTTTAATAGCGTTATGAACATCCTCTTTTGAGGCTGAAACACCGCGTTGGGCATATCGTTTACTTACTTCTTGACTCATATCCTAGAATTGAACCACAAAAATAAGAATTGTTATCTATTTATTAGCAGGAATTGGGTTAGTTTTAAAAATTGTTGGAACAGACTCTAACAACTTGACTTTCTTCTTTTCACCACCGAAATAAAAACTAAGACCACAAGCTAGACGCCAATACACATCATTTATTCCAGTTACGAGTGCCGTTTCATCCTTATTAAACACTTTATTATAATCAAAGAAAAACCTAAAACTCAAACCTTCATAAATTACATAATCCACACCAATACCAGCAAGCCCTTTCACTTGCAAATCGTTAAAATGCTTATCACTATTTGTGCCACCACCCGCATAAACGTATGGCGAAAAACGAGAATGCGGCAAAATTAAAACCTCAGCACTTAAATCAGCCGAAAAAAAACCATGTTTACGACCCTGATAAACCAAATCAAATGTATTTAGGGTAAGATTAATATGTAAATACGGAATAATAGTGCGCTTATACCCTGTACTAAAGTAAAGTCCAAGATCAACATTTTCAATATCAGCATCAAATAAAGTTGCCCCGATACCAGCAGACAACGCATTGGTACCACGGTAATCATAAAAATCAACTTTAGGCATTACATACAATGCACTATCACTTGAAGTAGTTTGCGCATTTATCTTTGTATTAAAAAAAAGCACACAGATAAATAAAAAACCACTAATTGATTTCCCAAACACCAAAGACCTTTTAGACATATTAAAAACTTTCATAACAAACCGAATTAAAAGAGTTTAAAATCACAAAAAACCAAAAACCCTAAAAGAAAGGATATCAAAAAAAAATACCATATTTAACTTTCATCAAAACGAATTTCGCTGTCTGAAAGTTAAATATGGTATTTTCATACTGATTGTTATCGAATAACAATCAACCTAAAACTGTTGTGTTTTCTACACTCTTAGACACCTTTTCTTTTACCGCATTTCCTTCAAGCTCATCATTTGCTTGCGAAAAGATTAAAGTGGCAGCCATAAGCATAAGAACACTTACAATAAGCCTTTTCATAATGTAATTTGTAATAATTAATAGCAACTCAAAAATACGATTTATTTAAGTGTTTTGCTTTTAGAAAAATTATTTTCGTTGTTAGACAAATAATATCAGACAAACGACACAACACAAACTACAACATGCAAAAAAACCCGACGTAAGTCGGGCTTTATCAATACTTTAAGTCTTAAAACTTACTTAGTAAACAATAATTCTCTATACTTTGTAAGTGGCCAAAGTTCATCATCAACTAATAATTCTAGTTTATCACAGTGATATCTAATATCATCAAATAACGGCTTCACTTTAGTACTATACGCTTCAGCTTTTTTATCAATTTCATTGATCTTATTAGCTACTTTACGCTCATTAATCATTAAGGTTACATTAGAATTAATTGAAGCAATATGCTCTGAAATATCTTCAATTAAGTTTAACTGTTCAATCGCAAATTTCTTAAAATCGCTACCATAAATCTCTTTTAAACCTTTTACGTTTTCAATTAACATATTTTGGTAACGAACAGCTACTGGCACAACATGATTTCTAGCTATGTCTCCAAGAACACGACCTTCAATTTGGATACGCATTGCGTAATCTTCCATTTCAATCTCGTAACGCGCTTCAGACTCCACACGATTCATAACACCTAAATCTTCGAATAACTTAATAGCTTTTTCAGACACTTTAGCCTTAAGAGCTTCAGGAGTTGTTTTATTATTACTTAAACCACGACGCTTAGCTTCAATTTCCCACTCTTCACCGTAACCATTACCTTCAAATAAAATGTTTTGAGATAATTTAATATACTCACGTAAAACATTAAAGATAGCTTCGTCTTTTTTAAGTTTCTTATCTTTAATTAATGCATCTACCTCAGCTTTAAATTCAATTAATTGCTTAGCCATAATAGTATTTAAAACCGTCATTGGATTTGCACAATTCGCTTTAGAACCAACAGCTCTAAATTCAAATTTATTACCTGTAAATGCAAAAGAAGATGTTCTATTTCTATCTGTATTATCTAGTAAAATTTCTGGAATCTTACCAACAACATTAAGTTTTAAATCTGTTTTTTCTTCAGGCGATAATTTACCGTTAGTAACGTTTTGAAGTTCGTTAAGCACTTTTGTTAATTGATCTCCAATAAATACCGACACAATTGCTGGTGGCGCTTCGTTAGCTCCTAAACGGTGATCATTACTTGCAGAAGCAATAGCAGCTCTAACAATTTCTTCATGATCATTAACTGCCTTAATTGCATTAATAAAGAAAGTTAAAAACTGTAAATTACTCATTGGTGTTTTCCCAGGACCAAAAAGATTAACTCCTGTGTCCGTTGTTAAACTCCAGTTATTATGCTTACCTGATCCATTTACACCTTTAAATGGCTTTTCATGGAAAAGTACTTTAAAATTATGACGTTCACCAACTTTATGCATAACATCCATTAATAAGGAGTTATGGTCTACCGCTAAATTAGCTTCATCAAAAACTGGCGCTAATTCAAATTGATTAGGCGCAACTTCATTATGACGTGTTTTAACCGGAATACCTAATAACATACATTCGGTTTCTAAATCGCGCATAAATTGCATAGCACGAGTTGGTATCGTTCCAAAATAATGATCATCTAATTGCTGCCCTTTAGCTGGCGCATGTCCAAGCATTGTACGACCCGCCAAAACGATATCTGGACGAGAAGCTGCTAAAGCACTATCAATTAAAAAGTATTCTTGTTCCCAACCTAAAGAGGCGTTTACTTTCTTTGTATTCTTATCAAAATACTTACAAACATCTACTGCTGCAGCATCAACTGCTTGTAAAGCTCTTAATAAAGGTGTTTTATAATCTAAAGCCTCACCTGTATAAGAAACAAATACAGTAGGAATACATAACGTTGTTCCGTAAATAAATGCTGGAGATGTTGGATCCCAAGCTGTATAACCACGAGCTTCAAAAGTATTTCTTATTCCTCCATTTGGAAAACTAGAGGCATCTGGTTCTTGTTGAACCAATTGTCCGCCACCAAATTTTTCAATTGAACGACCATTCCCAATTGGCTCAAAAAAAGCATCGTGCTTTTCTGCCGTAGATCCTGTTAATGGTTGAAACCAGTGTGTATAGTGAGTAGCTCCTTTTGAAATAGCCCATTCTTTCATTCCTGTAGAAATATGATCAGCTACGACACGAGAAATTTTAGAACCGTTTTGAGTAGCATCCATAACACTAACAAAAGCTTCTTTTGTTAGATACTGACGCATTGTATCTTCATTAAATACATTAGAACCAAATATTGCCGAACGACGTTCTGGCTCATTAATTTTAATTGGTTTACGACTCAAGGTCTTTTGAATTGCATAAAATCTTAAAGTGGACATTTCAATATAGTTTTTAAAAATAATTACGGCACAAAAATACACTTATTTTTAATAAAATACAGAACACCCCTATTTTTTTTAGGGTCAATCCTAAAAAAAACAGTTTTACTACATGAAGACCCCCGATTTAAGAATCGCCAAGGAAAGCTAAATATACAAAAAGAATATAAACCCCCAAAAGAATTGCTCCTTTATATCTCCCTATTTCTAGTTTTTTAGGTAAAAAAGCTAACGGAATTAACACAACCGCAAAACCAAGCATCCAGAAAATATCTTGAGATAATATACTTGGGTTTTTAACAGAAATTGGATGTACCATAGCTGTTACCCCTAGTACAGAAGCAATATTAAAAATATTAGAACCTATTAAATTCCCCAATGATATGGCCTTCTCTTTTTTCATTGCTGCAATAACAGAAGCCGCTAACTCCGGCACACTTGTACCTATAGCCACCATCGTTACAGAAATAACCAATTCACTAACCCCCATACTCACTGCCAAATCTTTAGCCCCTGACACTAACCATTCGCTACCAAAATACAGAGCTACCGCCCCTATAGCTAGCCAAATAATAATTTTAAAATTTGAAGTTTGTTGCAAAGTCTCATCTACCTCTTCGGTCTCAATAGCAATATCCGTTGCCTTTTTAGAGCGCCTAATTAAAACAATTAGAAATACAACTAAAGACAATACCAGTGCAAAACCCTCTTTGAAATCTAAAACCAGGCCACTTTGTAGCATAAAATATAAAGCCACAGACAAAAGCATCATCATAGGCCAGTTCAATTTGTAAAAATCTTTATCAATAGTTAGCGGAGAGATAAAAGCAGTAATCCCTAATACCAATCCTATATTAGCCATGTTGGATCCTATAACATTTCCGAGTGCAATATCCGGAGACCCATCTAAAGCAGCCTGTAAACTTACTAACAACTCAGGAGCAGACGTTGCAAAAGACACAACCGTCATACCTATTACTAATTTTGAAATATTAAATTTAAAAGAAAGCGCGACTGAAGATCTCACAAGAAACTCACCTCCTACAACCAATAACACTAATCCAAACAACATCCAAACTATACTCATTGCATCCTAATTTTAAAGCATTAATTCCCTGATAATATATAAAAATGCGAAGATAGTATTTATCCGGATTTTAGCACATAAACTACAAAAACCGTTAAAAAACTATATTAATAGTTGTATAACTGTTTTTATAGTTATACATTTGATTCATTACTTTACATTAAAACAGAGAACAAAAAATCAAAGCATGCAAAAGCTAACCAATAAAGAAGAAGAGATTATGCATATTTTATGGACGCTAAAAAAAGCATTTGTAAAAGATGTGTTAGCCGAAATAAAAACAGACAAGCCACATTACAATACTTTATCAACTATTATTAGAAACCTAGAAGATAAAGGTTATGTTAGCTACAAGGCTTATGGGAAAACTCATGAATATTTTCCAATAATTAGTAAAGAGCAATACAAAAAGAAGTTTATGAATACAGCTATTGACAATTATTTTAATAGCTCCTATAAAAGTGTTGTTTCATTTTTTGCAAAAGAAGAGAAAATTAGCGTTGAAGAATTAAAAGAGATTATTGCCTTAATAGAAAAAGAAGACTAACTATGGATTATCTATTAAAAGCATCTGTGTTAATCACCATATTCTATATAGGATATATCTGTTTATTACAACGAGAAACCTTTTTTAACAACAACCGTCTGTTTTTAAGCTTCGGAATTATCTGTACACTTATATTGCCCAGTATTATTATTCCTGTGTATATAGAAGTTGCTCCACAAATAAATACATCAAATACGCTATCAGCTACACACATACCTTTACCTCATTCTGATCAGACATATAGTATTATGGATATTTTGTGGACAATCTATGTGTTAGGTGTTATATTATTTTCGGTACGCTTTATAATAAACATTCACACATTAGTGCAACTTATTCATTCCGGTACCACAGAAAAAGACAATAACTTAGTTATTGTAAAAACAGACAGACAAATTGCTCCTTTTTCCTTTTTTAAATGGATTGTTTACAATCCTAATCAATATCAAACAAAAGACCTAAACTCTATACTAAACCACGAGCAAGTACATGCCAAACATTGGCACTCCATAGACGTTATTCTAAGCCAAATTGCTTGTATTATCTTTTGGTTCAACCCTATAATATGGTTATATAAAAAAATACTTGAGCAAAACTTAGAGTTTATTGCAGATAAATACGCACAATCAAAAACATCATGCAAGAAAAGCTATCAACGCCTTTTATTAAAAACAAGCGTACCAACTCATCAATTGGTGATAGCCAATAATTTTTATAATTCATTAATCAAAAAACGAATCGTTATGTTAAACAAATCAAAATCAAACCCAATGAACAACTGGAAATACGTGTTAATTATTCCTGCTTTAGCACTCTTCCTAATGAGTTTTAACACCAAAGAGGTTTACATCTATCCAGAAGCGACAAAAGCAAGTTTGTCATCAGAAATTTTTACTGTAACAGCTGAAACCTCAAATACAGAATTACAAGCCATTGAGACGTATTTCTCAAGTAAAATTGCCAAAGTAAAGTTTGCAGCAATTAAAAGAAATCAAGACAATACAATTCGAGAAATCACGATTAAAACCAATTATGATGGAGGAAGCAAATATGTAAAGCGTATGACAGTTGGACTTGACGAATTGGATAACATTGAACCCTTTACAATTAGCTTATCTGACAATAAAACAGAATTAATATTTCAATTTTCTGAAAACGAAACGTCCATTGTAAGTGCAGAGTCAATCAGGTTTTCAAACAACACAATTAATTCAAATACCAAAAAAGCCCCATCAGAAGATAATAAATTAGGCGAAAATCCGCTATACATAATAAATAACACCCCATATCCTAAAAGTTTTTTAAATAACAAAACGTTTAAAGTTGAAAAAAAAATTATCACTTTAAATAAAACCGAAGGCTTACAACGTTATGGCGAAGCTGGAAAAGATGGAGTTATCATTTTTGAAGGAGAAACCACATTCAACATTAAAAATGAACATAATGTATTGACATTAGTCATTACGAAAGATTTTACCGATTTAGATTTAAATGCCACACGCGAAAAGTTAAAACAAGAAAACGTTAAACTTAACTTTAAAGGCATCAAACGAAATAGCTATAATGAAATAACAAATATTGAACTCCAATATAGCACCAAAGGTTCTACAGGAAGTCACGTTGTAAACGGTAAAAATCCTATCAACAGTATCAAACTGACTTTAAACAAAGAAGACAATACAATTAAAATTAGCAACTTAGTACCATTTAATAACAAAGATAACTTTCTAATTTTATTAAACAACAACGAAATAACTGTGGATGAAATGAATATGATTAATCCGAATATTATTATAAAAACAGATATTATCACTGATTCAGAAAAACTTAAAAAGTATGGTGAAAAAGGTAAAAATGGCGTTATTGAAATTACGACCAAAAAATAATATTAAAAAATTCATAAAAAAAGCCCAAACGCATATGCATTTGGGCTTTTTTTATGAGATTAAGATACATTAATTAACCACTATCTTTCTTATAGTTGTTTTATTTTCTGAAATTATATGCATTACATACATACCACTCACCAAATTTAAATCTACATACGAATTAACAAGTGTTTTAGAGAAAACTTCACGCCCTTCAACAGAATATAAAGTTACTTTTGTATCAGGCTTAACACCTTCTAAATATAAGCGTCCTGATGTTGGGTTCGGATAGATAACAAGATTATTCTCTTGATAAGTATCAACACTTAAAACTTGACTCCAAGTTTCACCAACCATGTCTCCCCATAAATACTCAATTAAATCTGGCTGATCAATAAATGGGTTTCTATTATATTGCCAATCGTAAATGACATTATTTCTATTCATTTCAAAATCATCTGGCGGATCATTTCTGTGCCACTCCAATAAAGTTTGTAAGTCGCCAAACTGTCCAACAATTCCCTCTGGAAAACCATTTACAATATCTAAGCTATTATATCTAACAGCTAAATAAAACACACCTCTAGCAACGTCTCCTTTAAAGCTACCTAAAGTACCTTCAGGGCCATTATACTCGCCATAAAACTGATTGTTTCTAGAACTATTTTCTGGTCCATCCGAGGCTCTTAAAGCATGCGCATCGGAATTTCCATGACGTAAAGAGTCAGCTTCAGTTGTCCAAAAAATATCTCTTCCGTCTGCTATTTCATCTTCTTCAATACTGTAATAACCTGCTCTAGATCGTGGAAAAGTATGCTCGCGGTTCCATTTTCCGGTACTTTCAGATGTTAACTGAAAATCTAATTTAGCACGTCCCTGCTCTGTATACACCAACCAAACTTGATTACTATTTTCGGGATTTTGGTCGGCTTCTTTTAAAATATCAATAACATCTGTATAGGTTTGTGCACGCACAATTTCAGGATCAGCAATAATATCCTGCAGTGCTTGTTTTAAATTACCATCAGATAAATTATCTAAACTATCATAATATCCGTTAGGTTGTGTACTTGCAACAGTACCATATGTTGGATTTACCGGTGTACCGAAACTTGCTTGCGTAAAGTCGTTATCAGTAACACGTAGTTTAATAAAGTTATTATAAGGAATAAACGGAGAAGGTAAATTTACAAACTGTACAATAGGTTCCTCATCGCCCTCATCGGCTACATCATCAATAATTGTAAGACTTGTAGATACTGTATTTTGTCCACTAGGGATTGTTACCGTTGTTACACCACTTACATCAGAGGTATTAAAACCATAGTTATCCAATGAGAAAGAAAAACTAACGTCCGAATCTACATTTTCTTGAGCTGTAAACGTTAAATTTATAATATCTCCTTCATTATAAATTTCCGAATCTGTACTAATAGCAATACTATTAAACACAATACCACTTCCATCATTTAATGCTCTAGGTGTTGGTGTAGTTGACGAATAGGTTCCGTCGTTGTTTAACTGTATAGAGTTTGTATTATTTCCAGAACCTTCATTTATTTGTTGGATATTGGTGAAATTAGGATGAGCGCTAAAAATAGCAATCATATCCGTATCATCAGAATCTGAAGTATCATAGATTAAAACATCTACTAAATTGTCAATTGTTGCAACTGTTTCTGGCGGAAAATCAAAATCACTAGCTTGATAGATAGCGACAGCATCAGCACCATTTTGAATTGTATTTGCTGATATTAGCAATTGTGGAAATGGTGTAACGGTATCACTACCTATAAGTAGCAAACCATTTTCATCAGTTGTATATCCATCTAAATCGATTGTAAAATAACTTGAATTATTTCCAGAACTCGACCCATTAAAGAAAACTACAACATAGCCATCCAAATTAAAGTTAGGTGTATCAGATTTTAATTCAAGAAATTCTTCTGTGTCAATTCCTGGTGTATCACAATCTAATTCGTTTATTACAATTTGTGCATAGGAGTTAAACCCTAAAACAAAAAGTAATATAAAAAGTAATTTATGGTTCATAAAAAAATAGGTTTTGGCAAATGTAAGCAACAACTTTACAAATTATTCTTTTAAGCATTATTAAATTCTTAAATTTAACATCCTGGTTATAATCACAGAAAATTTCATCAAAAATAAATGAGAAAGAAAGGCTTTAAAATACTAGCTAAAATGAACAAGCTTGTCCTGCCAAGCTACACGAAACAGGGGCTGGATTTAGCTAAAGCAAGTAAATTTCAGATGGCCATTTTTGGTTGGAAATTATATGTAACAAAAAATGCTTTAGATTAATTCACTTTTTATTTGGTTGTATTATAAAAAGTAGTATATTTGCACCCACAATAAAACGGCCTCGTGGCGCAACTGAATAGCGCACTTGATTACGGCTCAAGAGGTTACAGGTTTGAATCCTGTCGAGGTCACCAGTGTTTATAAGGGTTTCAAGAAATTGAGACCCTTTTTTTATTTCCGTTTGCAGAATATTTGCAGAATTATCACGATTTAACAACACTGTAATTCATGTTCTTTATAGCTCCCTCTTATTAAACCAATATCATTTTAATTTATTTTTTTTAATAAGCTTATTATTTTCTACCTGTTGTAATATCTACTGTTACCAATACCATAATTCTTTGACTTTACCTTATTATACCAATTCCAAAGTGTTGATAAGTCTACTTTTAAATAATCTGCTGTTACTTGTCATGTTAGACAAACATCACTTTCATTATTATGAATGATAATCTAAATAGTATTGTATTTTATCCGCTAATTTGTCTAATAGGACATCTACCGTAATTTCTTGCATTACTATAGTCTTTTTTATCATTTTGTATGCATTATTACATTGTTTAAAAATGAACGCTAATGAAGTAAAACAAAAGCTTGAAGTAAGGAGCACCTGAACTTAACGATGGCTTTGTGCAGTTGAATGAGATAAGTAATATGATTTAATTATTTATTTATTTTTTTTTGCTTAAAAGCATATAATAAATACATTAAAAAGAAATAATATAAATAATCTACACTAAAATCTCTATCATAAACTACATCTAATGATTCTTTATCTAAAACCCTATTAATAAACTTTTTAGTATCTGCTGGCTTAATATAATCATGGTGGTTGTAATCATCATAAGCAAAAATCTCATTTGTCATTTTTATTTCTAACTCATCATAATTACCTTTTGTAAAACGATTAGCAAGTTCTCCTTTACTAAAGGCTTCCATACGCCCCCATTTATCATCACCTTGCCAAAACTGTAAGATTTGAAAGGTTTCTGATAATGTAAATGCTCTATTAGTTGATAGACCAATATTACTCATATGCTCTCCAAAATACTTATTAAAAGTACCTCTATCTTCTAATCCTGTTAATTGACGTAAATATTTTTTAGGTATGCATTTTTTATTTGCTGTTAGTTCAAAAATTATCTTTAGTAGAAATTCTTTATTTAATTTATCGCTCTCGTTTTTTAAAAACTCGTGAGGTATAATATTACACATATAGAATATGTAAATAATTTGCCTTTCAATACTTTCTATTTTAGAACAAAATAGTACTGAAAGAACAAAGCCAACATTAACGCTTTTACTTGCTTTAATATAATACGGTTGGAATATCTTTTCGTCGAATATCATTACTAATTAAAAACATCTCATTATAAGTTATAAATATAATGAGATGTTAATATAGAAAACTAATTAATAATTTTAATTTTCTTCTCTTGAATGATGGTATTCATCATTGTTTGGGTTAAGCTGATTTGAATGATTATCTAAATCTGCTTGCGAGTAATCGTAATCTTTGTCTAAAGCCATAATAATAAGTTTTAAGTATTAATAAATATTTGAAGGTCAAAAATAACGTAGAGTACTAGTTCTGAAAAAAAAATATTCTACGATAGCAAATGTTTTGTTTTTAGTTCAGGTTTGAGCGTTGGCAATAGCTCTTTGCTTTTTTATTGTACTAATTTATTAAAATAGATACTTTTAAATAAAATAAGGAATGTGCTATTATAGCGTTGGCTACAACTATTGTGACATAAAACCAACTATGTGGTGGCGAGCGGAACAACACAAAAGACAGAGGATTTTGAGGTACGAAAAAACTGGGTTTTGGGTTGTGGGGAATCTATATTCTATTCTACTTCATCTAAAAATTTAGTAGCATTCTTTTCTATAATTAAATTAGCTACCTTGTTAGATTCTTCTGGGTTTATTACTGAAATAAGCTCATTATAACGTACTGACTCCCATAATTTATGTTCTTTACTACCAATTTCAGAAGGCTCTTCAGATATTAAGTAAAAATTATTATCCTTTAATGATTTGTTGTATCTACTTGATAGAGAGGATATTAATGCAAAATAATGACTTATGTTTTTATCAATCACTTGCAACGATTTATTAAATGACAAAGATTTTGCACCAATTAAAGAACCATTTAAACCAATACAGTCCATTTCATACGGAAAATATATTGAAGGAAATGCTTCTGGCTTAAATTTATAATAAGTATGAACCTTTGTATTTACTTTATCTATTAAATTCTTCGTGATTATTTCTTGCGATACAACATATTCATTAGATAAGGTCGATAATTTCTGATAAACAGGCTCTTTAAATAAGAAACCTATTAAATTTTCAAAAGAAATATCATTAATTTCATCAAAGATAATTTTAGGCTTTGAAAATTGTAATAAACCATTTGAATAATTACTCAAATAATCAAAATATGATATTTCAGACAACTTATCTGATTTATAAAAGAATTGTAATTCTTCTTTATCCAAATTTATAGACTTACACTTTTCTATAATTTGATTAACAATAAAATTCAAATTAACATCTTTATCATCCAATAGATTATTAGCTATTCTTTTTTTCCTTTCAGAAAAATAATAGCGAAACTTTACACCATCAAACAAAAGTATCCCTATCGCTACAGAATCTTGAGTAGCAATGTTAGGTGATAATTTTAATATTGAATAAAAATTTTTCATTGGTTTAATCTAAAAACGTATTCGTTAAAGACTTTATTGTTTCTTTCATCATTAAACAAAAAATCTTTTAAACTTAATACAGAATCGTCGTCAATGGTATAAATCGACCTCACTTGATTTATAAAATCATCAAAGTTCTTACGACAACGTTCAATGCAAAGATAGAAATAATCTCTTTCATTGTTAATAAAATTGTTAGTAACTGCAATGTTCTTTTTTACTAAATAGCCTAAATCAGAAACTAATAAATGGTCATTAACACTTACAGATACATAATCTGGATTTAAATACTGATAAGACATAGTACTAAATATAAATGCATTATCTATAGGAATAATATTAAATTTCTTATTGAATGGTTCTAAAATTAAATTATAATTTGTTGGTTTTCTGTCATCATTTTCAACCCAAGTATCAAATAAAGTTATATGAAATACATCTAAAGGGTTATTTAATTTATTAAATGCTTTCTTTTTGTCTGTAACTAATAATGCATTTACATCAATAGAGCTTTCAATAAATTTTGAACCAAAGCAAGGTGTATTATAATAATGTGATCTATGATTTAACGATAAATCATCTTGACTTACAATCAACTCATTAGCGACATCGATAATCTTAATTTCAGGCGTTAGGATATTCCAATGATTTAAACAAAAAGAAGCAAAACATTCATTAATCAATGAATGTGGTGGTTGTTGACCTTTATCATTTTTAGCTACATACATTTGATAATCATTACCAACTACTAGTAAAGGACTATGCCCTTCTGTAGGAAGCTCCTTTATTATTGTATTTGTATGTATTCTATTTAAATCCATTTAATTATTATAATACTATCAATTATCTACACCATTAATAAAAGTTTTCACAAAGTCTTTTATTTTTTCTGTTATTCTAGTGCTTATTGATTCTCTTTGTAGAACACTTGGTTGTTTTTCTAATGCTTCAATAACTTCATCTTCTGTTGCCATTCTACCTGTGAAAAGAAAATCGTTTATGATGTCTTCTACTTTATCTGGTTTTAATTCTTCTGCTTTACTTAAATTATTCAAAGCTTTCTTAGTTTCTACTTTCCAATAGTCTTTAAATTCACCTTCTATGGTTTCGCTATTACTAATTTTAGGTAAGTTATTCTCTATAAATTGTTCTATTAATTCACGTTTACTTCGTAAAGTAACATCTCCAGCTAATAAATCTAAAATTTGCTTTTTCTGTTTTTCTTGGTCTTTTGGTTTGGCATCTTTTAATTGTGCCAATAGCTTCATAATATAAGTAACGTTAATCTCGTCTTTATGCAACAACTCTATTTCAAAATCTATTTCGTTTAATATAGATACTTTTTGTTTTTGAGTATTAAATCTAATTTTATCGTTTAATTCTAAGTATTTAGATGAAAAATCTTGAAACTCTTGAGCTGTCATTGGTACATCATCAAAAGTAAATTCTGTAAAGGAATCTAATATATTTTTTAAACGCATAATATTTCTAAATGCCTTTGCAAACTCTAGTTCATCTTCTTCTGTAACTAAATCATTTACATTATTTGGTGTTGGAGTAAGCTCTATTAATTTAGCATAGGCTTCTTCAAAAAACGATAACTGCTCTTTATACGGTGCAATGGTAATAGTTTCGTTTGCTGAAAGATTTGAAAACAACCTTACTGCATCGTCTGTATTCTTTTTTAAATTACGAAAGGTTACAATATTACCTTGTGATTTATTATCGTTTAATATTCTATTGGTACGTGAATAGGCTTGTATTAAACCGTGATATTTAAGGTTTTTATCTACATAAAGGGTATTTAATGTTTTACTATCGAACCCTGTTAAAAACATATTTACTACTAATAAAATGTCTATTTCTTTATCACGTACTCTTTTAGATATATTGGTTTTATAGTTTAAGAACGCTTTAGCATCATTAGCCGAATGTGCTTCGTTAAACATTGTATTATAATCTGCAATAAACTCGTCTAACTTATCTCTTACGGATTGATTTACTGGTGCATCATCTGTTACATCTTCTTCTGAAATATTACCATCTATAGTTTCTACTTCTGGATTTGCAGCATACGAGAATATAGTTGCTATTTTGTAATTGTGTTCTCCTGCTTCTTTTTTAGCTTTAAACAGCTCGTAATACTTAATTAATATATCTACACTACTTACACAAAACATTGCAGTAAACTGTCTGTTATTAGTCTTATTGTAGTGGTTTTTTAATATATAATTAGTAATGGTTTCTAAATACGCATCACTTTCATAAACTTCTTGTGTGTCTATAGCCTCTACTTTAGTATCTTCTTCCTCTTGAATTTTCTTTTTAAATACATTGTAGTATTCAATTGAGAATTTTAATACATTTTCATCTCTTATAGCATCTGTAATAACGTACTTATGTAGACAGTCGTGAAATAGATTTGCTGTTGTTTGTTTTATACTCTTTACACTTAGTGCATTTTCTTCAAAAATTGGTGTTCCGGTAAACCCGAATAACTGATGATTGGTAAAAAAGTTTACTATTGCCTTATGTGTTTCTCCAAATTGTGAACGGTGACATTCATCAAAAATAAAAATGGTTTTATCGTCTTTTATTTTTTCAATTTGGTTTTTAAATGCTGTTTTTTTTATGGCAACATTTAATTTTTGAATAGTAGTAACGATTAACGGTCTGGTTGGGTCTAAAAAGTGTTTTACTAAGGTTTTAGTATCTTCTGTACCATCTATACTTTCTTTATCAAAAGCTCTAAATTCTTTTACCGTTTGGTCGTCTAAATCTTGTCTATCTACCACAAACACCACTTTTTTGATTTTAGGATTGTTTGTTAGTATTTGGCTCGCTTTAAACGATGTTAATGTTTTACCAGAACCTGTAGTATGCCATATATAACCGTTTTTATCTGAATTTTTCACTCTATCTATAATGGATTCTACTGCATAATACTGATACGGTCTAAGTACCATTAACACTTTATCTTTTTCGTGTAAAACAATGTACTTAGTTATCATTTTAGCGATATGACAAGGCTCTAAAAATAGATTTGCAAATTTGTCTAATTGCGTTATTCTTTTATTGGTTTTATCGCTCCAATAACTTGTAAATTTATAACTAGGCATTTTACCTTGCTTATAGGTATTGGCATAGTATTTTGTGTTTTCTCCGTTACTAACTACAAAGAGTTGCACGTAATTAAATAAGGCATTATTTGAAGCAAAGGATTCTTGTTGGTATCTGCATACTTGCCTATGTGCTTCTTTTAACTCTATACCACGTTTTTTTAATTCTATTTGTACTAATGGCAAACCGTTTATAAGAATAGTTACATCGTAACGGTTTTCTCTTTTACCATTAATTGTAATTTGATTGGTTACTTGGAATTGATTTTGACACCAGAAATCTTGATTAATAAACTCGATATATGCCTTATCCCCATTGTCTTTTTGCAATACATATTTATCTCGTAAGGTTTTAGCTTTATCGAAAATGTTACCTTTAGAAAGATGTATTAATATACGCTCAAACTCGGACGTAGTAAAGGTTATTTTATTATGCTTCTCTAATTGAGATTTTAGATTGCTTACTAAATCCTCTTCTGTTTTTATAACAACTGATTTATGGCCTAATGCTATTAATTGGCTTACTAAATTATTTTCTAATACTTGTTCTGGTTGTGTTGTCATAAAAAATTAGCTATCTAATTTATTTTGCTCGTTTAGGTACGTGTTATCTGATAGTTTTTGCAATGCTTTTAAAGCATTATTATCATCCAAAACTGTCAATTGTTGTAATGCCATTCTATGTAGGTATTGAAATCTTTGTTTTTTAGGTAATTTATTTTTTATTAATTCAGAATTTAAAACTTCTAAATTAGACAAAACAGTTAATTGATTTATACTTGCATAATCTCGCATATTTTTTTTATCCAATGCTAATTGAGGATTTGCCTGTTTCCATTGTTTAGCTGTACAACCAAATAAAGCGACATTTAAAATATCAGCTTCATCTGCATATGTAAGCCACTCTTTATCTTTTGAAATATTTAAAGTAGGAATGATATGATTTTTAATTGCATCGGTATGAATACTGTAATTTGCTTTAGTCAAAATACGTTTTACATCCCATTCTAAATTGTATTGATTGGTTTCTATTTCTTTTAACCTTTGGTATTCTTTAATGAGATACAATTTAAAAATAGGACTTATTGCAGAACCAAATTCAAATGCAATATCTTTATGAGCGTATGTACCTCCATATCGCCCTGATTTTGAAATTAAACCAATAGCACCAGTTTGTTCAACCCACTGAGAAACACTTAGAACAAAGGTTGGTAGACCTGCTTCTTTTTTAAAGTGGTCGAATTCGACCACTTTAAAATTTGGGTTATTAATAGTTTCCCAAGTACCTAAAAACTCTATTGTACTGCGATTACGCAACCAGTTTTTAATAATGTCTGCTGAACGATTATCACCTTCTTTAGCTTTTGCCATATCGGTAAGACAAATAAAATCTTCTTCATTATTTGTGTCAATTGATACTTCAACTTCGTTTACTATTAGTTTTTTCATTTTTGCTGACATACTATTAAATTTATATTAGTGGTCAATTTTGACCACTTTAGATTTTTCAAACAAACATTTGTTGTAATAATCCTTTTTTAAAGGATTTACTATGTTCTATTTTGGTATTTAGGGCTTCAATCTTTACATCTATATCTGATAAAAAATTGGCTATTTTGATTTGTTCTTCTATAACAGGTAACTTAATAGGCATTTTTTGAAACATTGGAAGCCTCAAGGATTTTACTGTTGAACCAACTGCTTGACTTAAAAAATATTTTCTATGAAAATAAATACAGTAGTATAAATATTTACTAACTGAATCTTTGAAATTCATAATAGCATAAGTTCTTTGATGTAAATCGAATTTACCAACATAATATTTTGGTATAAAATCAGAACCTTCACCTGCTACAATTACAGCTTCACCATCAAATAAATATCTACTGCTTGTTCTTATATCTTCAGAACGATCAAAAAAAGTATATTCACCATCTAAACCTGAATCCTGTCTGTTTGAACTACCCGTAGTGATATTTGAAATATCACCCAACTTTTTCACTTCCCATTTAGGAAACTCATTACCATTATCATCTTTAAATCTTAGTTCTTGATTAAATATTTTTTGCATTATCCCTTTTTTGTATTGCTCTAAAAGGGTTTTCTTTTTGGTTAGTTTGGTAATTTTATCATCAACATCGGTAAGGAATGATGCTATTTTTTGTTGTTCTTCTAATGATGTTAATGAGATTCTATATTCTAATAATTCTTTTACGGTTATGTTTGCTTGATTCGCATTTCCTCTCTTTATTCCTTTTATATAATATCTATATCTTGAAGAATTAAGATGACTAAATAAAAACTTAGAATCAATAAGAGAGTTTTGCTCTATCTTTAGTAGATTTTGATTTAAAAAACCTTCATTTTCATTATTTACAAAAACACCTCTCCCAACTGCTGATTCAATTAATTTTGGATGCGAACCAACCGTTGTAACAATTATATCATTCTTTTTTAACAAATACTTTTCTAACCCTTCAGAATTTTTTTTTGATATATATAATTTTTCATTGTTGGACTTTATAGAATCAGCACCCAAATCAGAAACTCTAACTATTCTAATTCCTTTATTCTCATAAGTATTTGACTTAAAAGCGTAACCTTTTGTATATTTCACAACTTTATCTAATGATGATTTCCACCAATTGTCTTCAAACTCAGAAAACCTCAATTGTGGTATTAATTGCTTTTCCATATTAAAAAGGTGTTTTAATATTTAATTCTTTACAATAGGAAGCAATGCGTTTATCGGTTTCAGCAATTTCTAAATCTAATGCTTGAATTTCTTCTGCAACTTCATTAATATCAATAGGTTCTTCTTCTTCAAACGTATCTACATAACGCGGTATATTTAGGTTATAATCGTTATCTGCTATTTCTTGTAATGTTGCTCTGTGGCTGTATTTATCTGTTACCGTTCTATTGGTATAGGTTTCTACAATTTGGTTGATATGCTCTGGTAGTAGCTTATTATCTTTTCCTTGTTTTTCAAAACCTTGTGATGCATCAATAAATAATACATCTTCATTAACTTCTCTACATTTTTTAATCACCAAAATACAGGTTGGAATACCTGTACCGAAAAAGATATTTGCAGGTAAACCAATTACAGCATCTATGTAGTTTCTATCTTCTATTAAATAACGTCTAATATGAGCTTCTGAACTACCTCTAAATAATACACCGTGCGGTAATACTGTTGCCATTATTCCGCTTTCATCTAAATGATGAATCATATGCTGTACAAAAGCAAAATCTGCTTTTGTTTTAGGTGCTAATTTACCATACTGACTAAATCTATCATCTGTACTAAATATTCCTTTTGCAGACCACTTTGCAGAAAATGGTGGGTTTGCTACAATAGCTTCGGCTCTAACATCTAAATGTTGTGGTTCTTCTAAGGTATCTTCTTGTTTAATATCGAACTCACGATAATTTACATCGTGTAGTATCATATTCATACGTGCTAAGTTGTACGTTGTTCGGTTTAATTCTTGACCGTAAAACATACCAACATCGTCTACTTCTTTAGCTACACGCAATAATAATGAGCCACTCCCACACGTTGGGTCATATACTGATTTTAAACGTTTTTTACGCGTAGTTACTATTTTTGCTAATATGGTAGATACTTCTTGAGGCGTATAAAATTCCCCTGCTTTTTTTCCTGCACTTGCAGCAAACTGCCCAATTAGAAACTCGTATGCATCTCCTAATAAATCGCTGTCATTATCCTCTAATCTAAAATCAATTTCATCTAAATGTATTATGATTTTTGCAATGGTTTCATTTTGTGCTTTTACGGTTCTTCCTAACTTACCAGAAGTTAAATCTAAATCTTCGAATAGTTTTACAAAATCATCTTCTGATTCTGTACCCATTGTACTTTGTTCAATATTGGTAAGAATACGTTCTAAATCTTCAATGATAAAGAATTGCTTTGCTTCATCATTATCGTTGGTTTCAATTTCGGAAAGGTTGTTTCCTTTTTGAGCAATAGAAGTAAATAATTCGCTTGGTTTTAAGAAGTAACCTAACTCTTTTACGCAGGCTTTTTTAACTGCTTCGATATATAACTTACCATTTTCTGAATTTTCATCTAACTGCTCATAAGTTAAACCATCTGGTGCTAATATTTTATTAGCGTATAAGTGTAACTTTTCTGAAAGGTATTTAAAGAATATAAAGCCTAAGATGTAGTTTCTGTAATCGTCTGCATCCATTTTGCCACGTAAGAGATTGGCAATAGCCCACAATTGTTTTTCAAGTAGTTTTTTTTGTTCTTCTGACATTTGGTTTGAAAGTGTGTTTTGAATTGTTAAAAATATAATATTAATCTGACTTAATAATAAGGATTTCAGTAATTACTTATCTCTAACACACAAAATAACAAACACCGTTGCTTGTTGACAAATAACCGTCAAACACTTGGCATTAAACAATCTAACAGGAAACGAATAAGGAACAACGCATCAACAATTGTAAATAAGCAATTGTTGCTTTAAAGTTGAGTTGATGTTTTTACTACAAATGCCAGCTAGCATGGCTTTTATAGTAATTAATCAACAAATCAACCTACGCTCTCAAGCAACTCTTTAGTAAAAGTATAATGACGCCCTTTATGACTGGTTTCTTCCACTATAGGCTTATTTGCCGTTGAATACGATATGTGATACTTTTTATAGGTACTGTTTTTAGGCTCAATCTTATACCGTTTTTTGATTAAATCAGATATTTTAAAAGAGCTGGTTCTAATGTTATGTTTACTAAGTTTTTCAACCAAATCCCCTACCGAGTATTTCAACTCTTCCTTATCGAATTGTAAAAACTCATCTGAAAGTATTTGGTCTAATTCTTTATTTAAAAAAGTTTTACTTCCATTCATTAGCACCTCTAAAGCATGGGTATGAATCTGCTCTTTAGTAAACCACATCCGAGTTTTTCTAGGACATGAAATTTCACGATTATTAATATAATTAATGAAGTGCGGTATCTCCTCTTTCAATGAATCCAAAAGATTTGGATTATCAAGTGATAAATCAAACGGTATTATTTTACGCACCCAATATCTCGTTTCAGAATTATCTATATAAATAAAGTTCTCTTCATTATTTGAACAAAGTATAAACTTACCAAAAAAACTGCCTTCTATTTTATCTTTACCTTTAGCTTCACTCTTGTAACTTTTAGCCGTAGATAAGTTTTTCAACCGTTCACTATCCTCTCTTTTGTCTAATAAAACCTCATCAACTGCTATGATTAATTTTGAAGCCCAATCAGAATTAAAGCGACTTCTAAAATCCTCATTGTTATTAATAGTCATATTATTTTGAAATATAAGCTTCAACCAATTAATAAAGGTTGTTTTCCCCGTATTCCGCTCATTACTTACCAAACATAAAACAGGCAATATTTGTGTTGGATTATGCCATAGAATAGACAAATAGTCCAGACCAATTTCATACTGCTCTCCAAAAATGTGTTTTAGAAATTTTTCTGTCTCAACAAAACTTCCTTTCTTTAATTTATGCTGTAACTTTTCATATTTATTGTAAAAGCCGTTAATAGTTGATTGGTATTTGGTATGTGAAGGAATTAAACAAAAGCCATCATACTTCTTTACATCTTTTACAAAGTCTTTTCCATGATCTGTGACAATTTCATTTTTAGACCAAGGAACTAACATTTTAATAGTATCATTACTATTTAAGGGCATTTTCACACGCTTATAATACCCTGTACCGATTCTCAAGTATTTTTTTTTCATAATTATATTTTTACAGTTAATTCAGACATTTTAGATAAATCGATTTCCCCATGCTTAGAGGAAAACATTAGTTTACAGTTTACACCATGCGTAGACGGGTCGTTTCTACATATTTCTTTTACACTCTCCTCTATTTGATAAAGTGGTAATCTTGGAATAAAATCAATTATTTCTATTGCCACACTCACCTTCATCATTAAATTCTGTATTAACTTAGCTGACAACGAACTATTAGCATCAGCAGAAGCTCTTAATAAATCGCTCCTAATTTCTTTAAGCATTTTTAAGCCATCTGGCTCATATGTTCTTATATTTTTCATGTTATTTTATTTATAAATTAGTATTTGTTGAATGGTATCGAAATAGGCTTTTGCACCATCCATTCTTGCAGGGACATTTTTGACTAGGATAAATTTATCCTGACCACTTTTCATGAGCTTTTGAATATCCCCTTTTGTAGCAGGCTTGTTTTCTTCCCTTGTAAACAAGTTCGTTGCTATATTGGTAGCTAATGCTCCAACCGCAGCATCACCAATACCTGACCAACTCATCCCCTTATTCTCAGAAGGAATTACTTTTGTTTTTCTTTTAGAATTGTTTAATTCATTCTGCTTTCTTTTGTTGTAAGCGCTAACTCGACAACTGCTACTACAGTATTTCTGTACGAACCTTCTTTTTGGGGTATATGTACCACCACAATAATTACAATTGTATGTATATCTATCCATTGTGCGTTAATTTAACGTTAGACTAACGATTAATAAAACTGATTCCTCACCTGATTCAAGTGATGAATGCTTCAGTTTCTTAATCTTTTTCCTTTGTTAGACAATAAAGTATCTACATCAGTTTCAACTTCTTTAATGGTTTTTTGCTTATCCTGTTTTATCCAGTCTATTATTTCAGACTGAAAAAAATACAAGCGATTACCCTTTTTATGAAAAGGTATTTCGTTGCGTTGGACATAACCATAAATGGTAGGTTTAGAAAAACCCGTTAACGACAAAACACCATCTAATAGGATTGGCATTTCTGTTTCGGGTTTTGAATGCGCCTTTTGAAGAAGCAAGGCTCTTAATTCGTTCTGACCTTGTATAAGTTCAGCGACTGCACTGGGCAGATTTTCAAATTTTAATGTTTTCATTTTTACACTTTTATATTATTAAAAGTGCATAATTAGATGTTCTATAAAGAAATAGAAAAATGATAGGTTTAATAGGTTTATGTTTAGGTTTCTTAGGCTTTTTTTAAGGTTTTTTACTTCGAAAAATCGGTAAAATCATTTTTATTGAACCCAAAAAAAGCATCATTCATGATATTGAAATATTTGCTCTTTATACCAGTCTGCTTTCTTTCTTTATTTTTGTTTTCAAAATAAAAACCATGGAATATTTTTCTAATTTCTTTCTTTTTAAAACCACTACAATTAAAGTTTTGCTTTTCTGGCTTCAACTCTACAAAAGTCGATTTTATAAAAATCAATAGCTGGTCATTGGTTAAATAAGGCTCACCATGATTATTTCTTAATTTTGTAAGACTTATAAAATAGTCATATACTTCTTCTATACTTAGTTCTGGTATTAAATTATTACTCATTCTAAATAAAGCTTCACTATCTAAAGTCTTTTTCTCCACTTGCTGTGGTTCCAATAATAATTTTTCTTTGTAATACTTTAATTGGCCTTTCAAAAACTTCAATTGAGGCTTAACATGTGAAAACAATTCTCTATCCGTAGATTTAGAAAGTACTTTATGAGTTTGAAACTCTTCGATTAGTTTACTTATTTCAGATATTGCTTCTGATGTATCCATCTTTGATAAAATTTCTCGAAGATTCAGAATGCTATGCTTCAATATCATGCCATCAAACCTATCTGCATCAAATATTAACTCTCCTTTGACATACTCGAAGTTTTCAAAAAAACTATTTGTAACTGACAACAAATCCTCTTTAGAATCAAAAGTACCTCTGTTATTTTCAATATAACTAACAAAAAATATAAGATGAATTAGAATTTGAGCGTTCGCTAATTCAAAATACCTTAAACATATAATATCATCCGTAAGGTCACGATTACCTCTACAAACATTACACGTTTCCTTTACTTCATCTGGTATAGACAAGTGAAGTTGTATTCGAAGAAAATTCACCCATTCATCAAATAACAGTTCATCTCCTAAATATTCTTTAACTAAACCAATATATTTAGCCTCTTCTTTTTCATAATCTATTTGTTCCATTAAAACTTGAACCTCTTTCTTTATTTCAGAAGCTGACCAACTAAATCTATTGTCTATATCTTTCATTATTCATTCAACATTTAAAAATCCATTATAGAATTAGCAAATTCCTTTTTTGCATCATCTTCAAACCCGTCAAGGTAATTTTTTGTTACACTTAAGTCGCTATGATTTAAAGCCTCACTTATAAATTCTATACTAGTACCTTTTCGCATAGAATTTGTAGCAAAAGAATGCCTCGCCCAGTATGTAGAAATATCATTTGGCAGACTATTTCTTTTAGCCAACCTCTTTAGATGGTCATTAATTAAACGTGTGAAATTTTTAATTTTCCTGTATTGAGTTTCACTTGTATCATTTTCAGATATTATATTAAAAACAAACCCTTCTTTGTCTTTACTTCCGTATTTAGAAATAATGCTTGAAGAAAATTCGGTAAGATAAATAGTAATCTCTGTTTTTTCAGATGACTTATCAAATGTCTTAGCTCTATAATAAGAAAACCTATCTTCTTTAATATCTGAGTACTTAAGCAAAGCAATATCTTTAAAATTCATACCATTACACGAATAACTGAAAAACCAAAAATCCTTAGCTTGTTGTTCATTTGGATTTTCAGCTTCAGCACTAAATAAAACTTTTAATTGTGTTGAGTTTAACGCTTTTTTTACTTTTTTTGATTTAGGAATAACATATTTCTTCTTTCCAAAAGGATAGATATCATTTATTATATCCCCTTCATCAATTGCGTTATTAAAAACGACTCTTAATGTTCGTGTATAAATCCCAATCGTGGTAATACTTTTGCCTTTCAATAGCATTGTTTTTTCATAATCTTTCAACCAATCAACTGTTATATCGTTAAAGGTTAACTTTTCTGGTGCTATCTTCTTTTTGCTTTTACAGTATTCACTTAAAGAATTAAAGGTGTATTTATAACTTTCAGCAGTTCCTATTTTATCATTTTTCAAGTTCTTATTAATAACAAGGTCAAAATGATACTTAACATTATTTCTATCCGAAGATTTACGAAAAAATTTTTTCTCAAACTTTTCAAAATCAAAAACAGTCATCCCCCTCGCTTCATCTTCTGCTCTAGTAAGGTAAGCTTGTAGTTTTGTATATACCTCTTTATTTATACCGCGTAATTTACTGCTGTTCCCATTAACCCAAATAGTTTCAAACTTATCCTCTGTCAAATCTATATCTAAAGAATACCACTTTTCTTTTTTAACCTGTTTTCCATAAACCCTCAATTTTACAGGATAATTTTTATTTGCTTTCTTTCTTCTTACATCTAACCTAATGGAAATTTTATAATCGTCAATTTTCTTACTCATTATAATAGCGTTTCTGCAAATATAACAATTTGCAGAAAATTTGCAGAAAAAAAGTATAATTAAACATATAATAGATATTAACACATATTACAAGAAACCCCATAAAAAGTAGAAAACATAAAGGATTACATATAATTACACTAACTAACAAATACAATAATACTTGATTACGGCTCAAGAGGTTACAGGTTTGAATCCTGTCGAGGTCACTTTTAAAGAATGCAAATTCTTATCAAAAACCACTCAATCATTATGATTTGAGTGGTTTTTTTGTTTTATGCTATTTCTAAAAAAAACAGCTACACACATCATTATTCATTAACAAGCTAAATAATCGGTTATACCTGCAATATCATTAAACAAAAAAAAAGCAGACCTTAATAAAAGCCTGCTTATAATATTTAATGTATTTAATTCTTATTAGCTTATTTCAGCATTCAATCCGGCTTCTAAAAGCATAGAACACTTAGGTTCTAGGTCCTTTTTAGCTCCAGTTTTCACTGTACACTTCCCTTTATAATGAACCAAAATGGAGCACTGCTCAGCTTGTTCTGGAGTATGATCACACACGTGAATTAATGTATTTATAACATGATCAAAAGTGTTTACATCATCATTATATAAGACAATTTCGTTCTCGTTTGCTACATCTTCCTGCAGTAAAACTTCTTCTAATGTTTGTTCTCTTGTACTCATACTTTTTTAATTTAATAACGAGTATTTATTTATTCTTTTTCAAATTTTAAAGCTACCCAATTATTCTGCTCTAGTGTGTCAACGCGTTTTAATCCCGATTTATTACACATAGCTTCAATAGTTGGAATATCCTCTTGGTAAAAACCACTTAAAAATAATAAACCTTTAGTTTTTAAGCAACTATCATACACAGGAATATCTTGGAGTAAAATATTTCTATTAATATTAGCTATAATAATGTCATAAGATTTATCCTTCAACAAGCTCGCATCACCTTCCAATACCGTGATATGCTCACAGTTATTTCGGGTTATATTTTCAAGACTATTTAAATAGCACCAATTATCAATATCAATTGCTTCTAAAGGCTTTGCTCCTTTCATTTCTGCTAGAATAGCTAAAACTCCCGTGCCACAGCCCATATCTAATACCGATTTATTAGTTACATCGGTTTTTAGAATATGCTGAATCATCATATGTGTAGTTTCATGATGTCCGGTACCAAAACTCATTTTAGGCTCGATAACAATATCATATTCCGCATTCATGTTTTCATGAAATGGTGCACGCACAGCACAAACGTTATCAACTAAAATAGGATTGAAATTACGTTCCCATTCCGCATTCCAATTTACCTGTTCTATTTCGTTAAATTCGAAAGTAATCGTAAATTCATCTGATTCTAAGATTTGGATATCGGCTAAGATATCTTCATGCCATTCCTCTTTTTGAATATAAGCAGTTACACCTGTTTCTGTTTCCACAAAGCTTTCAAACCCTGCATAACCTAATTCTGCTATTAAAATTTCAACTCCTGGTTGTAAAGGTGCTACAGTAAAATCGTAGCCTATATAAATTGTATTCGACATATTTCTTTATTAAAAAGCATTAACGATAGCCATGAAATCATTAGCATTTAAAGCGGCTCCTCCTATTAAACCTCCGTCCACATCTGGCTTAGAGAATATTTCTTTAGCATTAGCTGGCTTAACACTACCTCCATAAAGTATAGACACGGAATTAGCTACAGAATCGCCATAAGTACTCGCTATTGTTTTTCTTATAAATGCATGCATATCTTGAGCTTGCTCCGGACTAGCAGTTTCTCCTGTTCCAATAGCCCAAACAGGCTCGTAGGCCAAAACAAGTTGTTCAAAATCTGATTCTTTTAAGTGGAATAAGGCCTTTTTAATTTGACTTTCTACAACAGCTTCATGGTTGTTCGATTTTCTATCAGCTAATTCTTCACCAAAACAGAAAATAATACGCATATCATGCGCCAAAGCTGCATCTACTTTCTTAGCTAAAGACTCATCGGTTTCATTAAAATAAGCACGACGTTCACTATGTCCTAAAATAACTGTTTTGATACCAATACTTTTAAGCATGCTTGCACTTACTTCACCTGTATAAGCGCCATTTTCAGCAAAATGCATATTCTGAGCAATCACCTCTATTTCTGATTGTCTCAATGTTTCGAAAGCCTGCCATAAATTAGTAAAAGCTGGTGCAATCATTACCTCAGCATCTGAAGTTTTATTCTGCTTACGTAATTCGGTAATTAACGATTCGGTCATTGCTAAGTCGTTATTCATTTTCCAATTACCGGCAACTATGTGTTTTCTCATAATAGTAAAACCTTCAGATGAAGGATTTTTTTAAAAATTTTATGTTAAATGAAATAAGAGAGTACCCTTATTAAACTCGTTATAATCTGTAATACTATATTTAATGATTAAATATTATTCCAATTTAACTTTTGGATCTAACCATGTGTAAATAATATCTACAAAAATATTGATTATTATGAAGATAACCGCAATAATCAATACAGAACCCATAATAACAGGTAAATCTAACGTATTTAATGCATTAACTATTTCTTTTCCAAGTCCATTCCACCCAAATATATACTCTACAAAAACAGCTCCCGCTAACATGGATGCAAACCAACCTGACATAGCTGTAACCACAGGGTTTAAAGCATTTTTAATGGCATGTTTCTTAATAATTTGGAATTCATTTAAACCTTTTGCCCTTGCAGTTCTAATAAAATCTTGATTATAAACTTCTAAAAGTGAATTACGCATTAATTGAATAACAACAGCCAGTGGTCTGATACCCAAAACTACAGCTGGTAGGATTAAATTCTTCCATTGTATATGCATTGCTTCGCCATAATCATCCAACTCATACAAACTACCTGTCATTTCTAGATTAGTGTATTCATGTAGGAGGAATCCAAAAAACCAAGCAAATAAAATAGCACTAAAAAAAGAAGGAACACTCATACCAACAGTGCTTACTATCTGAATTAACTTATCCAACCATGTATCTTTATAAATAGCCGATATAACACCGAAAATTAAACCTAAAAACAAAGCTATTGCAATAGCTGAAACAGCTAACACAAATGTATTTGGTAGCGTTTCTCCTATAACCTCGGATACACGTTTACCTTGCTTTGTAAAAGACTCACGTAGGTATGGGAGTTTCATTACCGTTGTGGTATTCCCTATTGTAAATAGGTCTTTTTTAGAATACTTACCTGCTTTTAAAAATGTGTAATCCAATTCGTTTGTTGAATGAAAGGATATAGGTAGTAAGTCGTTTATGTAATATAAATATTGTGTCGTTTTCGGTTTATCAAAACCATATTTTTGACGTATCGTTTCTACTTGTTCTGCTGATTGATTTTGACCTAGCATCATTTTAGCTGGATCACCTGGCAAAACATTAAATAATAAAAATATAACCGTTACCACTCCGTAAAGAGTTAGTAATGTGTAACCTATTTTATTTAATAAATACCTTATCAGCTGTAAATATATTTTGTTTTAAACGCTATAATTAAAGATTAACATCCTCAATATCATTCCAATGAGCTTTTTGCACAACCGTACCTTTTTGTAATTTAACAATTCCAGGACTCGCTCTAACTATTGTTTTTAAGGCTTTTTCATCGCATAAATAAAAATCAAAATTTAAAGCATGCGTCATTTTAAACTGTTCCTTTTCAGCACCACCAGAAGCCGACAAACCAATTACAGTATAACCTTTTTTAATAGCCTTATCTGAAAACGCTTTTAACTTAGCTACTCCTTCCGACTCTGCAGTTGCCAAATTATACATAACAATCATAATTAACTTATCTTCATTTAAGAAATGCGTTGTTAGATCTTCATCATCATTTTCAATAGAAAAATCCAAAACTGAAGGCTCATATCCTGGATCTATAACTTCAGACTCAACACCAACATATTCACCATCCACATTTGGGTAACTTCCGTTAGTTACAAACGTTTGCTCATCTCCATTTACCTTAAAAGTCCAAGTAAACTCTTGAACAGGTTTTGCTGCTCCTTCAGGAATACTCATACCTTCTTCGATATTTGCACCAACTTTATAAGCCCTAAAATCTATAGCAGGTAAATGCATCAATACATAATAAGCAAATGATAATGATGCTAAAAAACTTAGTAGGGACACCACTGTAACAGCTAATTTTCCAAATAATGGTTGAATAAACTTCAGACCTTTTAATAAAATTAAAATAAATACTAGAAGAATAACATCTTTCGTAAAACTCTCCCATGGTGTTAATTTTAAGGCATCACCAAAGCAGCCACAATCTTTAACTTTATCAAAATAAGCTGAATAAAAAGTTAGAAAGGTAAAAAACACAATCATTCCCAATAAACTGTAAACTGTAAATTTTGGTTTATAACCAACTAACAGAAAAACACCTAAAACGACTTCAAATACGACAACTAGAATTGAAATAATTAAAGCATAAGGTTCTAAAAATGGAATATTTAAAACATCAACACTGAAATACTCTTGCAGTTTATATGAAAACCCAAGTGGGTCGTTTAATTTAATAAAGCCTGAAATAATAAACAGTACTCCAACAAATATGCGACTAAAACCTACTAAATACTTCATTGTGATATATAAATTTAAAACTCCCGATTATAATTAATCTGAGTTATTCTTTCTTTT
Organism: Algorimicrobium bowmanii; assembly: GCF_054031195.1. The sequence continues at coordinate 1,179,087 of NZ_CM132929.1, read as the reverse complement.
GTTTAAAACAGCCTACAAGGTTTTAGGCCTCAGTAACGTTTAAATGAATTAATGCAAAAACAGCATAATTCAACATATCTTGATAGTTAGCATCAATACCTTCACTAACTAATGTTTTACCTTGGTTGTCTTCAATTTGCTTAACACGCAATAATTTTTGTAAAATCAAATCGGTTAAACTACTCACACGCATATCGCGCCATGCTTCACCATAATCATGATTTTTATCCATCATGAGTTGCTTAGTAAGTGCTACTTTTTCATCATAAAGCTTCGTTGCTTCTTCGGTAGAAAAATCAGGCTGTTCAACCACGCCCTTTTCTATTTGAACAAGCGCCATAACGCAATAGTTAATAATTCCTATGAATTCGCTAACCTCACCTTCCGCTACTTTCTGAACGGCATTTTGTTGAAGACCACGAATACGTTGTGCTTTAATAAAAATCTGATCGGTAAGTGATGGTAGTCGTAAAATACGCCAAGCACTTCCATAATCAGACATTTTTTTTTCAAAAAGAGCTCTGCAAATGCTTATTACAGCATCATATTGTTCCGATGTATTGGGCATGTTAAATAATGAATTTTGTGTAAATTTCGCTTAAATTGTTTAAAGTTCAAAGTTACTTAACGAATGTTTTTATTTTCTAACAAATACCCGCCACATTTCACTTGAATATCTTAAATTTGTTACACATCACACTATTCATTAATCCCTTTTAAAGCCTTAGGTAAACTGAATTCCTATTTGAATTATGACCATAAATTGTAAAGGAAACCTCATCGATTTAAATTCACCAAAAGTCATGGGTATTTTAAATCTAACACCCGATTCATTTTTTGATGGCGGCAAATACAAGAATACAGAATCTGTACTTTCTCAAGTACAAGCCATGTTAAACGAAGGGGCTACTTTTATTGATGTAGGGGCCTACAGTTCTAAGCCACATGCCAAATTTGTTTCTGAAACCGAGGAATTAAACCGTATTCTTCCTATAATTAAAATATTGGTTACTGAGTTCCCCGATATATTAATTTCTGTAGACACTTTTAGAAGCAAGATTGCTAAAGCTTGTATTTTGGAAGGCGCAGCTATTATTAATGATATTTCTGCAGGAAAACTAGATTCAAACATGTTGGAAACCGTTGGTAAATTAGGCGTTCCTTACATAATGATGCATATGCGTGGCACACCACAAAACATGCATGAATTTACCCAATATGATAGTCTCATTAAAGATATTCTCTTTTATTTCTCTGAACAAATAGCCCTTGCAAAAAAACATTTAATAAAAGATATTATTATAGACCCAGGCTTTGGTTTTGCTAAAACTCAAGATCAGAATTTTGAAATTCTAAAACATTTAGACCTTTTTACCATTTTAGAAAAATCTATATTAACAGGGGTTTCTCGTAAATCTATGATTTATAAAACCTTAAACACAACACCTAACCACGCTTTAAACGGAACAACGGTACTTAATACCCTAGCATTAACTAAAGGCGCTAATATACTTCGCGTTCACGATGTAAAAGAAGCTGTAGAAAGCATTAAACTGACACATAAAATTCAATAACCTTATGAAGTACTTGAAGTTTTTAATTCCTTTACTAGTTTTAGCATGTAGCTCAGACAAAGTCATCCAACTACCCGAAGTATCTTATACGGAGTTTCAGGAGGTTTTAGACGTCTCACCGGCTTACATATTTTATGACTCTACAGCAACAAACGGATTGGAATTAAATAGAAAAAACTTAATCATATCCACAAATTGGCTGGTAAACATTGATAACCGCTTAACTTTAAAACAAGTTATTCCTCAAGTTCAATTTTTACAAAACAAGAAACGAAATGCTGAAATGCATAAAAATGAAGATGCAAAAAATTATTTTTCATGCCATGATACGTCTGTAAAAAACTTAGGTTTTATCGAGTTCACAGATACGTACTACCACTTAAAAGACTCAATAAATTCTACAGAAAAAGCCTTAAAAGCTATACCTGTTAGTAGTTTACCTGTTCGCGTAGAGTCATTAGATGTTATTAAAATACCCTTTGGTGAAAACATAATCACAATGGATCAGCTTATTAACGATTTAAAAAACAGCTCTGAAAGTACGGCTACTCATTTAATTTTACACCTATCAGAAACATTGAGTTTTCAAGACTATATGGGTTTAAAATCTGACTTACTACAAGTTGATAGCACAAAATTAATTCTAGATTCTAACGAATTTATATATTAGTGTTTAATTATTACATTTACTAAAAAACCTTACTATTGGAAATTTTTAACGACTTATTAAAATTCACCATAATAGATATAATTGATGTTGTACTAGTAGCTGTACTACTCTATTATGTTTACAAATTAGTAAAAGGAACAGTTGCCATAAATATCTTTATTGGCATTGTAATTATCTACCTTATTTATTTAATAACCGAATCCTTACAAATGAAAATGTTAAGTCGGATTTTAGGTGGCTTTATGAGTGTTGGTTTAATTGCCTTAATTGTCGTGTTTCAACAGGAAATAAGAAAATTTCTATTAATGGTAGGCTCTACTAACTTCAGTAAAGGCGGAAAGTTTTTTAAACAATTTAAGTTTTTAAAAACAGAAACAGAGAACGAAACAGACATAGAAACAATATTATCTGCCTGCGAAAAAATGAGTGGTTCTAAAACAGGTGCTTTAATAGTTTTAGAACATAATAATAATTTAGATTTTCTAACAACAACTGGAGACGCTATGAATATTACGGTTTCGCAACCTATTATTGAAAGCATCTTTTTTAAAAATAGCCCGTTACACGACGGCGCTATCATTATAGCCAATAACATTGTAAAAGCTACCCGAGTTATTTTACCGGTCAATAATGACAAGAATCTACCTAGTCGTTTTGGCCTACGCCACCGCGCAGCTGTTGGTATAACTGAAAAAACAGATGCTTTAGCACTAACGGTAAGTGAGGAAACAGGACAAATAGCTTATTTTAAAGATGGTGAGTTTGTTATGTTTAAAAACACCGAAGAGTTAGCTGCATTAATAAAAAGCGATTTAACCTAACCTTAGGCTACTTCTTCCTTTACAAACTGTACTTCATATAAGTTTTTATAATACCCGTTTTCTTTTTTAAGAAGTTCCGCATGTGTACCCTGCTCAACAATTTTACCGGCATCCATTACAATAATCTGATCGGCTTTTTTTATGGTTGCCAAACGGTGAGCAATAACAATTGATGTACGATTTTTAGTAATTTTATCGGTTGCTCGTTGTATGAGTTGTTCGGAATACGAATCTACTGACGATGTTGCTTCATCCAATACTAAAATACTCGGGTTAGTTACATAAGCACGTAAAAATGAAATTAATTGACGTTGCCCTGACGATAACATAGCGCCCCGCTCTTTTACATTGTAGTGATAGCCATTTGGTAAAGTCATAATAAAGTCGTGAATACCTATAGCTTTAGCTGCCTCCACAACATCAGCTTCAGTAATACTTGGGTTATTTAAAGTGATATTATTTAAAATAGTATCTGCAAACAAAAACACATCCTGTAATACCACAGCTATTTGCTGACGTAAAGAGGCTAATGTAAATTGCTTAATATCGGTTCCGTCTACACTAATTACGCCATCATTTATTTCATAAAATCTATTTAATAAGTTTATTATTGTAGACTTACCTGCACCCGTTGCTCCAACAATTGCAATGGTATCACCAGCGTTAACGTTTAATGAAACACCCTTTAAAACCAGTTCATCTTTAACATAGCTAAAACATACATTATTAAATTGAATATCACCTTTAAAATGAGCAGCTACCTGCGACCCTGTATCATCTATTTGAGAGGTTGTCTCTAATACTTTAAAAACACGATTAGCTGCTACCATACCCATTTGTAGCGTATTAAACTTATCAGCTATCTGTCTTAAAGGTCTAAACAACATAGGTATCATCATTATAAAGGCTGTTAAATCTCCTAAAGTTGCGGTATCATCCACAACCGCATTTAAACCACCATACCAAGCTATCAACCCTATAGTAATAGAGGAAGACAATTCAGCAATTGGAAAAAATATAGAGTTATACCATACTGTTTTCAACCATCCTTTTTTATGACGACCGTTAATTTCAACAAAGTTTTTATATTCGGTATCTTCACGTGTAAACAACTGTAAAATTTTCATACCGGTTACACGTTCCTGAACAAAAGAGTTTAAATTAGACACCTCTGTTCTAACCTCTTCAAAAGCTTTTTTCATATACTTCTGAAAAATACGTGTAGCATATAAAACTAAAGGTAACATCAAGAAAACAATTAAACTTAATTGCCAATTCATATAAATCATAACTCCTGAAACGACTACCATAGTTAGTAGATCTCGGAAAATCATAAATAAACCTTCACCAAAAATAGCAGCTATACGCTCCATGTCGGTTATAGCCCTTGTAATAAGCACACCTACCGATGAGTTATCATAATACGTCATTTTAAATCGTAACATATGGTTGAATAACTTAACACGAATGTCTTTAACCACAGTTTGCCCCAGCCAACTGGCATAAAAAATAAATAACAACTGACTAATTACTTCAAAAAGCAACATCCCCCCCATTAGCAAAATATAGGGTAAAAACCCTTCTAAGGTTTTTGTTGCTATATTTTCATCTATTGCTTGCTGTAAAATATAAGGTCTAGCTGCACTTAGAAGCGCTAATAAAATAACCACAAATAGAACACCTACAAAAACAGTATTGTAAGGCTTCATAAACTTTACAAGCTTTTTTAGCAAATTGGTATCTAGTAATTTATTATCCGTTTTAGTTGTCATGTTTTATCGTCTCTGGATACGAAATATGTGTTAAATATAAACCATGAGCGGGCACAGAGTACCCTGCTTCTTGTCTACTTTTAGATTGTATAATATTATGTAAGTCGTTAAGGTTAATTTTCCCTAATCCGACATTTATTAATGTCCCTACTATAGCGCGAACCATGTTACGTAGAAACCGATCAGCTTGAATAGTAAAATGAAGCTCATCATCTACTTGCTTAAATTGCACTTTCATTATGGAACAATTATAAGTTTTTACATCGGTATTTGTTTTAGAGAAGCATTGAAAATTCCTATAATTTATTAAACTATTGGCAGCCTTCTGCATTTCATCAACATCTAACGGTTTCTTAAGCAAATAAGCCGCTTCGTTGTTGAATGGATTTTTCTTTAAAGCAATTCTATACAAATAGGTCCGACTGGTAGCATGAAATCGGGCGTGAGCATCAGCTACAACAGGAAATATCGATTGGATTGCAACATCCTTTGGTAGCAAAGCGTTTAAGCGATAGCATAGTGTTTCTCCATTGAAAGACACATCAGTATCAAAATGCGCATACATTTGTAATGCGTGTACACCAGCATCTGTTCGGCCAGCACCCATAATAGGTGTTTTTGCACCTAGCAATATAGTTAAAGCTTTTTCTATAACCTCTTGTACCGAAATAGCGTTAGGCTGATTTTGCCAACCATGATAAGCACGTCCGTTATATGAAAGTTCAATAAAATACCGCAAGAATGTTTATTTTTGTAATTAACAAGCTACAAAGATAAATTTATTCCTGCTAATAGCTATTGCTGATGGGCATGAATATGATTTGATTAACATTTACCCAAAATAACCATTTTGAAAAAGATACTCTTACTTTCTGATACACATAGCTATATAGATAATGATATTTTAAAACATGTAGAACAAGCCGATGAAGTTTGGCACGCTGGCGATATTGGCGATTTAAAAGTAACCGATGCCATCAAGGATTTAAAACCTTTACGTGGTGTTTATGGAAATATTGATGATGAAAAAGCACGATTAGAATTCCCATTGGACAACCGCTTTATGTGCGAAGGTGTTGATGTCTGGATAACCCATATAGGAGGTTATCCAAATAAATATAATGTTAGAATTAAAGAATTAATTAAAGAAAACCCTCCACGCATTTTTATTTCAGGGCACTCACATATTTTAAAAGTCATGCCTGACAAAAAACTCAATTTATTACATATGAACCCTGGTGCTATTGGAAAACATGGCTTTCATAATGTTAGAACCATGCTTCGATTTACTATTGATGGAAAAAAGATTGAAAATTTGGAGGTAATTGAGTTTAAAAAATAACTATTATTTTCTTTTATATTCTAAACAAGAAAAAAACATAAAACATAAAAAAGCCCAAGATCTTCACCTTGGGCTCACGCACTAATACTACTAAGATGATAGGTTTATCGTAATCGATCTACAGATTTTACGAGATCTTCATCCTTTTTGATGGCCTTATTAGCTAATGCTAATAACACGATAGAAACAATAGGTAGAAAAATCCCAATACCTTTCTCAGAAACAACCGTTTCTCCAGATATATTTAGAGATTGATACACAAATAATCCTAGTAAAATAAAGTTTAATATGATATTCAGTCGTCCCAACATAAATTGCGACTTTCTGTTTTTAAATTTTGCGATTGTAAAAATAGATAAAATAGCAGAAACAAAAAACAGAACCATGATATAATTGATATCTGTAGCAAAGACTTTAATACCCTCAGGTGTTGTCCATAACTCAAACACATAAATTAGACCACCAGATACTACTGCTGCCAATAATAAAAATAAAGTTTGAATTCTTTGAATCATTAATTTCTCAATTTATGCTCGCAAAAATAGCAGTTTCTTTTAAAAATAACCTAAAAAAAAGAAAATAAAGTTGTATAATTGCAGTAATGATTTACAACTATCAGAGTTGTAATACATTAATTCTTCAAAAATAAGATCAATTTTTCTCCGGAATTATTCAACTTAACAACATTAAACAAAACATTCAATTCAACATCAATGTTTGAAATATCTCAACTAAAAGCAATGAAGCTTCCTGAATTACAGGAAATAGCTCAAAAACTGAACGTTCCAAAATTTCGTTCATTAAAAAAATTAGACCTAGTATATCAAATACTAGATCAGCAAGCAACGAACCCTAAAGCGGTAAAAGAAGTTGTTACAACAGATGCTCAAGCAGATAAAAAGGTTTCAGCAGAAAAGCCTGCTAGCAAACCTGCAGAAAAAAAACCTAGAAAACGTGTTCAAAAACCGGCACGCACTACAACTCCTAAAGTAGAAAGCACACCAGAAGTACCCAATAAAGAAGTTCCGACTCCTAAAGCTGCTTCTAAAGATAACAATACACCTAAAGAGACTCCTAAAGAACCTGTAAAGGCTCCTGCTAAACAAAACAAACCGAATCCTAGAGCGAAACAAAATCAACCCAATAGGCGAGATGACAAAACTAGCAACTCAAAGGACGAGAAGCAGAAAGATAATAGGTCTCAAAAACATGATAAAAAAAATAACGGGAATAAAGACACTAGAAATCGCTATAGAGAACCAGATTTTGAATTTGATGCCATTATAGAAAGTGAAGGTGTTTTAGACATTATGCAGGATGGCTACGGCTTCCTACGCTCATCTGATTATAATTATTTATCATCACCTGATGATATTTATGTTTCACAATCACAAATTCGTTTATTCGGATTAAAAACAGGTGATACAGTTTTAGGGCATGTTAGACCTCCTAAAGAAGGTGAAAAATATTTCCCTTTAATTCGTGTTAGTAAAATTAATGGACAGAGCCCAGATGTGGTACGAGATCGTGTGTCTTTTGAACATTTAACGCCGCTTTTCCCTCAAGAGAAATTTAATATTGCTGAAAAACAAAGCACCATTTCTACTCGAATAATGGATTTATTCTCACCAATTGGAAAAGGACAACGTGGTATGATTGTATCACAACCTAAAACAGGTAAAACCATGCTATTAAAGGATGTTGCAAATGCAATTGCAGCTAACCACCCTGAGGTATACCAAATGATTTTGCTTATTGATGAACGTCCTGAAGAGGTTACAGATATGCAACGAAATGTACGCGGTGAAGTTATTGCCTCTACTTTTGATAAAGAAGCACATGAGCATGTAAAAATAGCTAACATCGTTTTAGAGAAAGCAAAACGTTTAGTTGAATGTGGACATGATGTGGTTATATTATTAGACTCTATCACGCGATTGGCACGTGCCTATAACACGGTACAACCAGCTTCTGGTAAAATTCTTTCTGGTGGTGTTGATGCTAACGCTTTACACAAACCAAAACGCTTTTTTGGTGCAGCGCGTAATATTGAAAATGGAGGGTCTTTAACTATTATTGCTACTGCATTAACTGAAACAGGATCTAAAATGGACGAGGTTATTTTTGAAGAATTCAAAGGAACCGGTAATATGGAATTACAATTAGATAGAAAAATATCGAATCGTCGTATTTTCCCTGCTATCGATTTAACGTCTTCTAGCACGCGTCGTGACGATATTCTATTAGACCCTACTACAATTCAACGTATGTGGGTTATGCGTAAGTATCTTGCTGATATGAACCCTGTGGAAGCTATGGAGTTTATTAACGACCGCTTTAAACAAACAAAAAACAATGAAGAGTTTTTAATTTCTATGAATGGATAAACTCTAAATTATATAATTATTAAAAAGCCTTGAGATGATGTCTCAAGGCTTTTTTTTGCTTACAGACCAACTCTTTAAAACACTAAAAAAACCAACAAAATAACACGTTTAAAACTACTATCCGGTTATTTAAGTATACATCGTTAGTCTTACCTTTACAAATACCGCAATCCCTCTTAGTGTTACTAAATAACACCATCTAATCACCATTAAATATAAAACACAAAAAAAGACCTTAAGAATTACCTTAAGGTCTTAGATTTTAAACAAAACTGGATTTAAACTTTAAAAAAACTTAAATTTTAAAAATAAAAAAAGCTTCTCAAAAGAGAAGCTTTAATAATTTTAAACTTTCTTTCTTCTTATAAAGAAGCTACATGCTTAGCTAAACCAGACTTCAAGTTTGAAGCTTTGTTAGCATGTATGATATTTTTTTTCGCTAATTTATCGATCATTGAAGTTACGTCAACAAATAATTCTTGAGCAGCTTTCTTGTCGCTTGTATCACGCAATTTTTTAATTGCATTACGAGTCGTCTTGTGCTTATACTTATTTCTTAAACGCTTAGATTCGTTACTTCTAATTCTCTTTAACGCTGACTTATGATTTGCCATTTGATTTTTTTCTTATTAAAAATTGTAGCCCGTAGGGGAATCGAACCCCTCTTACATGGATGAAAACCATGCGTCCTAGCCGATAGACGAACGGGCCATTTTGGTTTTGAGTTTGCAAATATAAAACAGATAATTTAAACTTGCAAACTTTTTTTTATCTTTATTTCAAAAGAACTTGCAACGTTTCCATTGCGGATGCAAAGATACAACTAACTTTGAATGTTGCAAGTTCTTTTGTGTTTTTTTTTCAAAAAATTTCACTAATACGCTTTTGCAAACAAGACGCGTTGCTTAGATGGTTTTCCAGAGTACACACAATCACCACTTTGCACGTCTCCTTCTAAAGGAATACAACGAATAGTAGCTTTTGTAATTTCTTTAATTTTTGTTTCAGTTTCTTCTGTTCCGTCCCAATGTGCTGAAATAAATCCGCCTTTTTCTTCTAAAACAGTTTTAAATTCTTCAAAATTATTAACCTCAGTAGTGTGTGTTTCTCTAAAATCTCGTGCTTTATTATAAAGACTAGACTGAATCTCTTCCATTAAACCTTCTACACGGGCAGTTAAATTATCAATAGCAATTACCTCTTTGGTTAAAGTATCACGTCTAGCAAGCTCTACGGTACCATTTTCAAGGTCTTTTGGACCAATAGCCATACGAAGCGGTACACCTTGTAATTCGTGCTGCGCAAACTTAGCTCCTGGTCTAAATGTCGTTCTATCATCAAACTTAACAGTTACACCCTTAGAACGCAACTCTCCCATTATAACATTTACTAACTTAGTAATTTCCTCTAGCTGCTCTTCTGTCTTATATATAGGAACTATAACAACCTGGTTAGGCGCTAAGTTAGGAGGCAATACCAAACCATGATCATCACTATGCGTCATAATTAAAGCACCCATTAATCGTGTAGACACACCCCAAGATGTAGCCCATACGTATTCTTGTTTACCTTCTTGTGTAGCATATTTTACATCAAAAGCTTTAGCAAAGTTTTGACCTAAAAAGTGAGAGGTTCCTGCTTGTAAAGCCTTACCATCTTGCATTAATGCTTCAATACAGTAAGTTTCAACAGCACCTGCAAAACGTTCACTATCGGTTTTAACACCTTGAACTACCGGAATAGCCATGAAGTTCTCAACAAAGGTAGCATACACATTATTCATTAACTCAGCTTCTTTAACAGCTTCAGCTTTTGTAGCGTGCGCTGTATGACCTTCTTGCCATAAAAACTCGGCCGTTCTTAAAAATAAACGCGTACGCATTTCCCAACGAACAACATTAGCCCATTGGTTTACTAAAATTGGTAAGTCTCTATAGGATTGAATCCACCCTTTATAGGTATTCCAAATAATGGCTTCACTAGTAGGTCTAACAATTAGCTCCTCCTCTAGTTTAGCTTCAGGGTCTACACGAAGTTTCCCTGGTTTATCAGGATCATTTTGTAATCTGTAGTGTGTAACAATGGCACATTCTTTAGCAAAACCTTCTGCATTTTTTTCCTCAGCTTCAAATAAACTCTTAGGAACAAATAATGGAAAATAGGCATTTTGGTGCCCAGTTTCTTTAAACATGCGATCCAATTCGGATTGAATTTTTTCCCATATAGCATAACCATAAGGTTTTATTACCATACATCCACGTACAGCTGAATTCTCTGCAAGGTCTGCCTTTACAACTAATTCATTATACCATTTGGAGTAATCTTCTTCTCGGCTTGTAAGTTTTTTGCTCATATACAGGATTTTGGCACAAATATTGCGACTATGTTAAATATAGAAATAGTTTCGCAAAACTAACTATTTTTGTTATGTTCAACAATAAAAATGAAAGATTATGTCCTTTAAAAACTACTTTATAGAAAAAACTCCCACCCTAGCAGTTTTAAGCAGCTTGCTTTTACTAGTTGGCTGTGGTACTACCCAACAAGTAGTAGATAACGATGGAATTTATGGTTCTTCATCAGTTCCTGCGGAACAAGACTATTACTCGAACACTAATACAGATGGTAGCAGGTATTACAAAACCTATTTTCAAGAAAAATCTTCGGAACTTGAATTATACACAGAAGACGAGGTGTTTACAGATATAGATGACTACGAAGGTGACTATGTAGAAAATGATTCATTAGATGTTGAACAGGAATCGTATGCTGGTTGGGGACAAGAGAACACAAATGCTAATGTTTCGATTAACGTCTATGGTGGCGCTGGTTTTTATAACGCCTATTATGCACCATTTGGTTGGGGTTATGGTTATGGCTACGGTGGTTTATACAGTCCTTGGTATAACTCTTGGGGATATTATAGCCCTTGGTATGGTGGATATTACGGCCCTGGTTATTACAACCCTTGGTACGGAGGCGGATATTACGGAGGTTATTGGGGCGGAAATCACAACCACAACAATATAGCATACGTAAATGGTAGACGTGGTTATAGTAATAACGTTGGACGTTACGCTACTTCTAGGTATTATGATACAGACCGTATTTATTCCAAATCAACTAGACGGAATGTGACTAATAGAAAAACAACACGAAATAGAACGCGTTCTAATTACACATCTGGAAGACGATACCAAAGTAGCAATACAAGAACGCGTACAAGATCGAATTCAAACACAAACACGCCAAACGTCAGATCAAACTCTTCAAATAATAATGTAAGATCAAATTCTAACACGCGCTCTAATAATACATACAGCACGCCAAGAAGAAGTAGCTCACCTACAACTACGAGATCTAGTAGTGGCAGTACACGTAGTTCTTCAGGAAGCAGTAGAAGTTCAGGAGGAAGTAGCAGAAGAGGTGGACGTTAAACGATAATTGAAAAAGAAAAATTGCTATATGAAAAGATTACTATTACTATCGGCAACGTTTTTTGCTGTGTCTCAAGTTTATGCACAAGATATATCTGATGCACTACGATACTCACAGGACAACATACAAGGAACAGCAAGATTTAATGCTTTAAGTGGCGCATTTGGCGCCTTAGGGGGCGATATGAGTGCCATAAGCATTAACCCTGCAGGTACTGCGGTATTTAACTCAGGCCATTTATCCATGTCTTTAGGAAACAATTTTACTAAAAATAAAACAGGTTATTATGATGGATATAGCGAAACTACTGATTCTAATTTCGATTTAAATCAAACGGGGGCCGCTTTTGTTTTTAGTAACAGCAATCCTAATTCTAATTGGAAAAAATTTACCATTGGTGTTACTTATGATAAAATGAGTGATTATGATAATAACTGGTTTGCTTATGGTACCAACACAAACCAATCTATAGGTTCCTATTTTACTAGTTACGCAAACGGTTTAAGGTTGGATGAAATTTCAGCATTACCTGGCGAGTCTTACACACAGGCTTACCGAGAAATTGGAAGTTTTTATGGCTACGATAATCAACAAGCATTTTTAGGTTATGAGTCCTATATTTTAGAACCTCTAACAAACGATGCCAACAACACCAGTTATGCATCTAATATTGCACCCGGAAATTACTATCAAGAATATAGCTATGCATCGCGTGGGTATAATGGCAAGTTTACATTTAACGCAGCCACTCAGCTTGGTGAAAAATTATATTTAGGAGTAAACTTAAACACACACTTTATAAATTACGAAAGTTCAACCTATTTATACGAATCTAATAACAATACTGGATCGAGCATTAGAAATGTACGTTTCGAAAATAACCTATACACCACAGGCTCTGGATTTTCAATACAAGTGGGAGCTATTTATAAAGTAACAGCTGGATTACGTGCTGGTTTAACCTACAACTCACCAACTTGGTTTACCATTAATGAGGAGTCATCTCAATCGGTTTCCACGTTAAGAGAAGAACTTAGTGAGTCTATTTTACAAGTTGTAAATCCATATATTTATAATGTATACCCAAGTTACCGATTAAATAGTCCTGGAAAACTTACAGGAAGTTTAGCCTATGTTTTTGGAACCCGTGGATTATTAAGTTTTGACTACGCTGTTAAAGACTACAGCAATACAAAATTTAAACCTACAAATGACATTCATTTTAGTGCTGAAAATAATAAAATGAGCCAACTATTAACTACAGCTGCTACATATAGAGTTGGTGGCGAGTTTAAACTAAACCGATTAAGTATTCGAGGTGGTTACAGGTTTGAAGAAAGCCCATACAAAGACACCTCCTATATTGGTGATCTGAATGGTTACTCCGTTGGTTTGGGTTATAATTTTGGGAATTCAACTAAATTAGATATTAGTTACGACCAGTCTAAACAAAATAATGAAACGCAATTATACACTGTAGGATTGACAGATCGAGCTGATATTAATACTCGAAACTCAAATCTAACGTTCACATTGAGTTTCAATTTATAAAAACACTGCTTAGTTAATATTTTAACTAAAAAACCCAAACCTTAATTACAGGTTTGGGTTTTTTAATTGGTAAAAGTTTGATGTTTGTTTTAATAGATAATAACTGCTTGGTTACCTATTTCGATTTTAAAATCACATATGCATTAAAAGTCGCAGACTTTATTATCACATAGCATTATTTACTTCTACCCAATACCCTTCAGGATCTTGAAGGTAAACCTGCCTTACTCCATCATCTCTAACATAATCTTTAGTAGGCGTATCTAACCAATCTGAGTAGTTAATTTCAAGAGCCTGTAAGTGCATAATAAACGAATCTATATCCGAAGTTGATACCGCAAAATGAACTGCTTTATTAATTTGTATTTCTGCTTTTGGACGAAAAATTAAATGAAGCTGTATGCCGCCTCCTAAAGACAACCAGCGTGTATTTGAGCTAGAAGCTGTATTTGGAATCTCTTCCAATTGAAGCACTTTCTTATAAAAAGCTACAGATGAATCTACATTTTTCACAGAAAGTGCAATATGATTAAATGAAAAAGACGTCATGATTACAAGCGTTATTAGAAATTAAAGTTACAAGAATTATATATACTCAAGACACATTATTTTATGCTTAAAATAAAAAAGCCAAACAATTATATTTAAATAAGAGTTTGGCTTTTTAGAGTTGGTTAGTTTTATTTTTAACGTTTTAAAGTGAAATGCGCTTTAAACTGTTTCATTTCTTCGTTTGGCGCTTCCTTATAATCTAAGCTAAACCAGTAATCACTTGATGGTAATGGTTGCCCATTTAATGTACCGTCCCATCCTGGACCATTCGGATTTAGTTGCTTCAACAACTTACCATATCGGTCAAAGATATAAAGTGTTACATTACTTAAAGATGTCACACCTGTAATTTGCCAAGTATCATTATCGCCATCATTATTAGGAGTAAAGAATAATGGGTAATCTAAAACAAGCACTTCATCTACAGCTTCACCACAACCATTAATATCGCGTGTTCTAATAGTATGCTCTCCAATAGATACATTTGTAAATGTGTATGTATTATTGTTAGGGTCATTAGACAACCATGGTCCATTATCAATACTAAATTCAAATTCTGCAGAACCATCTCCTGTAGCTGTTGCTACAATTACATGATTATCAGCAAAAGCTTGCGTTGTTACTTCTGCAACTAAAACAGGTGGAGAACTTAACACAACTTCTGTTGTTAGTAAGCTTGGGCATAAATTATTAGCATCAGTTACCAATACCGTATAAGTTCCTGCCGCTGTAGCTTCATAACTTGCCCCTGTACCAATTACAGTTGTTGGATCTGAAGCCTCTGTCCATTCAAAAGTATATAATGTAGGATCTAATTGCGTATCCATTATTGGACTTCCTACAACTTCAGTACCATTTGTATTAACACATAATGTATAAGAATCTTCTAAAGTAAACGCTGGAATAGGATCAACTAATAGAGTCATTGTTGTTGTATCAAAACAAATATCATCTACCGTTGTATCATTATCAACACGTACATAAATAACTTGAGGATTTACTGTGTTCACATACGGACTACTTGTATCAATAGCATTCGTACCTAAATCGGCATCAGCTTGTGTTTCATAATACGAAACTGTAAAGTTGGTTGCATTTTGTCCATCAAGAACAAAACCATCTTGCGACCCAAGATCGAAACCTACAGTATCATTTGTTGGATTCCCATCAAACTCCATATTATCATCACATAAAGCAAACTCTAATGGGTTATTATCAGGATTTGCAACAGCAGCTTCTTGAACTATAACAAAGAAACTAACAGTAGCAATATCACAACCTGTAGTTGTATTTGCTATATTAACAAATATCTCTTGAGGATTTACCGTATTTGTAAATGCAGATGGATTAGCAATCTCTCCTGCACCAGCTTCGGCAGCAGCCAAAGTTGTATAATAAGTTACATTGAAATCTATATCACTTTGTCCGTCTAAAATCTCGATTTCTCTTTGTGTTAAATCAAAAGTATAAACGCCATCAAACGGATCATCACAACCAATAATATCTTCAACTGCAACAGGTGTATCCGGTAATGGGTTAACAATAATATCAAACGTTACTACTGTTGAACAACCAGTACCTAAATCAGCTGGATTACTTGGATCGCCTGTTTTTGTTACACGCACATAAATAGTTTGTGTTGGACTTTCGTTAACATAAGCTGTTGGGTCTACAATAGGATTATTACCTAATTCAGCATCTGAAATAGTAGTATGATAAGTAACCGTTTCATCAAATGCATTTAGCATAGCTGCTTCATTAGATGTTAAATCAAACGCTTCTTGTAAATCACCTGGAGCATTATCATCACACAATTCTAAATCCGGTAAATTATCATTAGGTGTAGGCAATGTATTTACAACTAATGTTAAAGTTGTAACTGAATAACAACTATTACCACTTGATGTTTCAATAACTGTTACAAAAATAGTTTGTGGGTTATGTGGTAAACCTCCAATACTAACATTGGTATAATCTGTATAATCAGGTATTGGCGTTCCTGCGTTTACATCCGCCATTGTCTCATAGTAATCCACTGTTAATGTAGCATCACTACCTGTAATAATATCATTTTGCGTTGTTAAGTCAAAACTAGCAAAACCATCATTAGCAATAGTATCGTCGCAGATTTCAAATAACCCATCTTCCGATGCAATAACTGGTGGTAAGCTAACAAGTAAATCAAATTGTCCTGTAGCAATACAACCATTAGCTCCTTCAAGTCTTACATATATAGTAGTATTTGCAGAAACGTAGTTTGATAATTGAGGTTCAACAATTGGGTTTATACCTGGTGTTGCTTCAGCATTTGCTAAAGACTCATGGTATGTTAGCGTGTAATCTGCTGGGTTTTGAGTTCCATAAATAACAGCATCCATTGTTGTTAAATTGAAAGTTGTTACACCATCATCATTATCATCACACTCAGAGTACACATCAATATTTAAAGGAACTTCAGGAGTTGGAAGAACATTTAAAATTAATTCTACAATTGTAAAACAACCTGTAGTTGGGTTTTCAGCTCTTACATAAACAATGTCTGTATTCGCATCATTATTTTCATAAAAATCTGGTAATTCATTTACATCATCGAAGGCATTATCATACGTTCCATGGTAAGAAATATCATTCCCTTCTCCATTATCAATTTCCGTTGTTGCCGACTGTAAATCAAAAACAGCATAACCGTTATTATCATCATCACACTCTACTAATGGTGTAATATTTGCTGACGGTGTAGGTGTTGGCACATTTGACACTTCAATAGTTAAAGTTGATGTATTAGTACAACCAGTAGTACCGTTAGACACTAATACGATTAAGGTTTGTGGATTGTGTGGCAATCCTCCAATTGATACATTTGTATAAGCCGTAAAATCAGGAATTGGATTTGCTGGTACATCTGCAGCTGTTTCAAAATAGCTTACAGACCAGTTTGTATTTCCTCCTGTAATTAAAGCATCTTGTACTGTTAAATCAAAAACAGCATACCCATCATTATCAATTGAGTCATCACAAATAGTTAAGAATAGAGCGTCGTTTGTTGTTTCAGGAACAGGTAACGGGTTTACAATTAAGTCTAAAGTAGCTACCGTAAAACATCCTGTTGTATTATTTTCAACACGAACACCTACTGTATGTAAATCTGGAATTGTATTAGTATACGCTCCTGGACTTGCTATATAAGAAGGTGCTGTAGGTCCTAAATCTGCATCAGCAGGATCTCCATAATAAGTAACTGTATAATCTGCAGCATTTAATCCATCTAAAATTTGAAGGTCTCTAACATTTAAATCAAATTCAGTTAAACCATCTGCAACAGCGTCATCACATAAAACGATAGGATCTGGATTTAATTCAATTTCTGGTGTTTCATCTACAATAAGTTGTAATTCAACAATTGTAGGACAGTCAGTTGTTACACCTGCATAATCAACACGGATATAAATAATTTGTCCAGCTACATTAGATAAGGTATTCCCTTGTGGCAATACGTCATCGACTGCATTTTGGTATGTTAAGTGGAAAGTAACTTCCAATGCAGGATCGGTAGTTACCTCTGCAGCAACATTTGATAAATCAAAAGTACCTAACCCATCATTATCTGGATCACAATAATGTAAATCACTTGGTGTATTTGCAGCTGGTGCACTAACAACATTTAAGGTTAAAGTTGTTAAGTCGTAACAACCTGTAGTTGCATCCTCAACACGTACATGAATCGTTTCTCCATCGGTACCAACATAAGCATTGGCTGAAGGTGTTACTTGTGGTGTACCCGCAGCAGCTTCTGCTGATGAGTTATAGTAAGTAACTATGTAGTTTGGATTATTTCCAGTTATTTCAGAACTCTTAGTTGTTAAGTCCATTTCTGTCATTCCATCAGGAATGTTATCATCACATGACACTAAAGGTGTTGGATCAATTACAGTTGGTAATGGATTAGCCGTGAAACTTTGTGCTAAACTAACCACACAAGGTCCTGGTGTTGTATATTCTATAATATAAGAATCTCCTGGTGTTCCGCCAGAAATAGTTCCTGTTACAACATCTATAATTGCGCCATCGGCTGGTGCAGGATTAAATGCAAACGTACCACCTAAATCTCCAGTTACAGTCACGGTAGCACCATCACATGTTGGAGCTATAGTAAATGCTGGGTTATCAGCTGGTAGAACATTAAAAGCTAACGTTTCTACCTCTGGACATGCTCCAGAAGTTGTGTATTCAATTGTATATGAAGCACCTGCTGTTCCGCCTGTTACAGTTCCATTAGCTGAATCAATTACAGCACCATCTGTAGGCAATGGGTTAAGAGCAAATGTTCCTCCTATAGTACCTAATACTGTTGCCGTAGCACCATCACAAGTTTCAGTAACTGTAAATGATGCATCATCAGCAGATAATACGGTTACATTTTGAAAGCTTGTTGCTGTACATGGTCCACTTGTAGTATATTGAACAGTATATGTTGTACCTGGCGTACCATTTGTTACAGCTCCAGTAGTTGCATTAATTGTAGCACCATCCGTTGGTAATGGATTAAATGTAAATGTACCATTAGCATCACCTAAAATATTCATTGTACCACCCTCACAGTTTTCAAGAACTGTAAAGCTCGCATCTTCTTGAGGTAATACGGTAACAGATTCGATAGTACTTGAACCACAAGCACCACCTATAGTATATTCAATATTATATGTTTCTCCAGAAGTACCTCCTGTTATAGTACCTGAAACGGTATCAATAACAGCACCATCGGTTGGAGCTGGATTAAAGGCAAATGATCCACCCGCATCACCAGTAACCGTAACGGTACCTCCATCACAAGTAGGTGTTGTTGTAAATGTTGTTATAGCAGTCGTTAATACTGAAAATGTTTGTTGACTCGTATCCGGACAAACACCTGCTGTTGTATATTCAACAGTATAAGATGTACCAGAAGTACCACCTGTTACTGTTCCTAATACATTATCTATAATAGCTCCATCAGTAGGAGCTGGATTAAATGTAAAAGTTCCACCAGCGGTTCCTGTTACATTAGCAGTTGCACCATCACAAGTTGGTATCATTGTAAAATCAGCACTATCGGCTGGTAAAACAGTTATAGATTCAGCTGAACTAGCACCACAAGTTCCACTTATTGTATATGTTACATTATAAGTTGTTCCTGGTGTTCCTCCTGTTACAGTTCCTGAAACACTATCAATAACAGCCCCATCGGTTGGTGCTGGAGTAAATGAAAACGTTCCTCCTGCATCTCCTGTAACTGTTGCAGTTCCTCCATCACAAGTAGCTGTAGTAGTAAACGTAGGATTTGCTACGGGGTTAACGGTTACTGTAACTGTATTTGTAACAGAATCGTTAGGTGCTGTTAAGCCATCATCTACAAGGGTTACTTCATAAGTTGTAGTTGCCGTAGGTGGTGGCGATAACACCAAAGTTTGGTTTGTACCTAATACAGTTGCATCGCCTTGTAACGTCCAACTATACGTATAGTTTCCAACTGGAATAGCTGGGCTTGGAGTTGCTGTTAACGTAACATCTGCTGTAGCATCACTACAAATAGCCGGTGTATCAGCTGATGCCGATACCGCTAGAGTACAGCTGTTAATTGTTACGGTAAACATGTTTTCATCAAAACAGTTTGGTGTTGTACCTGTTTCGTCATAAACATATACATCTTGTGTTGTTAATATTTGATCACCAGCTGCCATGGTTACACCAGTACCTCCTGGCCCACCAGTTTCTGTATAATATGTACCACTAGTTAAAGCAGGTAAGAAATACTCATTACAAGCAAAAACATCTACTGGATCATCTACAACAGGAGAATCGTTAACAGTTATTGTTGCCGATAAAGAAACAGCTCCTCCACAAGTAGAGTTTAAGTTGTTAGCTGAAAGTAAATTTATTGTTTGTGTCGTTGTAACACCTGTTAAAGTAATAACCTCTTGCCCTGTAGCATCTAAAGTAAGAGTTTGTGTTGCGCCACCATTTACATTATATTCAACAACATCATTTTCAGATCCCTCAATAGTAAAAACGGCATCACCGCTATCACATAAATCTGCTCCTGCAGTAATAGTTACAGCTGGAGTTGGTGCAACTACAACTGTTATTGGTCTGTAAGCTATAAATTCCTCACCAGAAATAGCATCTGTATATGTTACTTGCGCTACATAAGTTGTTGTTACGCTTGGAGTCACAACTAAAGCAGTAGGATCCGTTCCTAAAACACTACCATCTTCAGCTAACCACTCAAAACTTGTAATGGTATCACCTGCTGGCACAAACTGATATGCTTCAGGTGCTAAAAATGGCACATCCCATACTTCTGTATTTCTACCTGGAGGCGCAAGCCCTTCTGTACCCGCATTATTTTGGATACCTATAGCAGCTCTTCCTCCTGCCCAACCTGGACAAATTGGTTTTTGAAATATATACGTTTCTATAATATTCGTCGTTTCATAAAACATGATCATTTGTGATGTTTTAAGCTCATTACAACTAAATTGCGCAACATTAAAGAAACTAAAAACGAATACTCTAAATGGTGCTTCACCTTTAATACTGTAAGTAATATTATAATCAGTCCCTAAGGTTCCTGAAGCACTAGGATCCGTATCATGGATAGCTCCAAAAATATTTCCATCGCGTAAAGCAGCATCTGTATTATTTGGTATTAAGGCACCTGCAGCAGGTGTCCAGTAATGAGTATCTCCTGCATTTGATAAATCAAAACTAACGGCCCCGTTAGTAGATAGTACACAACTGGTATAATTCTGCTCGTAAAATTCAAAATCGAAAGCGAAATTAATAACATTACTCCAGTTGTCATCTGTAGTTAAGGAAACTCCTGTAGAAGTATCTCCAAAAGAAAACGGCGGATTAAAGGGTATTGTATTTACAACATAACCATCAGACTCACCAATTTCTTGATAGGTAGCAGACAATGTAAGCGGTGGAATGGTTCCTGTATTTCTATCTAAACAAAAATCGTCTGTAATACAAACATTACCACTACAACTCACACTTCCAGAGCTTGCTGAAATAGTCATTTCTGAAGAACCCGACCCCGAACTGATACTTCCCGGGAAAACACGAATTTCTATAACTGCCGTATCACAGTTAGTAGGATTAGCATCTTCACAAATTTGATAAGTAACATAATAAATACCCTGAGGAGTATTTGCTGCAACCGTTACAAACCCCAATGGGTTAAATGTAATATAGCCGAATGGATCGGCTACAGTTTCGGTAAGAGTAAAATCGTTATAATTGGCGAACGTAATTGGCGACCCGTTAAAATAATCATTCAAAAAAATACGATCACCTGTAGAGGGCGCCGCATTAGGATTATCGGATCGAGCAACAAGAACATCGTCAATAGCTACTAGTTGTCCGTAAGACAGACTAATGCATAAAAAACAAATTAGGGTAATTATCTTTTTCATAAGAATTAAATATACTTGTAATTACAAATAATTGAGGGTTTATAATTAATAGTTACTATACTGTTATAATTTCGAGGTGTAAATTAAGAAAAAATTAAGGAATCCTTTATGATTTTGTTAGGAAATTAATTGTTTGTTAATTCAGTTACCAAAAAAATGGAATTCATTACCTTTGCAGACTAAAACCTTTTTATTCATAAATAATGAAAATTAACGACAATACAGCTGATTTTGATGCCATTGGTGATAACCATATAGGTACATCGGCTGACACACCGCTTAGAAAAGACGCTTTTGATATAAGTTCGGCAGATAAAATTGCTATAATTAAAGAAGATGTTCGCCATATTATGGAAACATTAGGCCTTGATTTAACAGACGATAGCTTAAAAGGCACCCCTAACCGTGTAGCCAAAATGTTTGTAAATGAAATTTTTGGTGGTTTAGACCCAGATAACAAACCAAACGCTTCAACATTTGATAATAAATATAAGTATGGAGAAATGCTTGTTGAAAAAAACATCACTGTTTACTCAACTTGCGAACACCACTTATTACCTATAGTTGGTAAAGCACATGTTGCTTACATATCAAACGGAACAGTAGTTGGATTATCTAAAATGAATAGAATTGTTGATTATTTTGCAAAACGTCCACAAGTACAGGAACGTTTAACTATTCAAGTGGTTAAAGAATTACAAAAAGCTTTAAACACAGAAGATGTTGCTTGTATAATTGATGCCAAACACCTATGTGTTAATTCTAGAGGTATTCGCGATACAGAAAGTAGCACTGTTACTGCTGAATTTGGCGGTAAATTTAAAGAGCCAGGAGTTCGTCGTGAATTCTTAGATTACATAAAACTAGAAACACAATTTTAATATGAAACACCTATTTATATATTAGGTCTATATTTCAAATTAAAAAAATGTTCAAGAACCCTTATCAATTTTAAGCAGTCATAATAATATAGCTATGCAATTACACACCCAACAAAACCTAAAAATTTATAATACTTTACGTGGCGAAAAAGAATTATTTGAACCCATTACAGATGGTTATGTAGGGATGTATGTTTGTGGACCAACTGTATATAGTAATGTACACTTAGGAAATGTGCGAACATTCATGTCTTTTGACATGATTTTTCGTTACCTAAAACACCTAGGTTACAAAGTACGTTATGTACGTAATATTACAGATGCAGGGCATTTAGAAAATGACGCCGATGTTGGTGAAGATAAGATTACTAAAAAAGCACGTTTAGAGGCTATAGAACCTATGGAAATTGTACAGCGTTACACAGTCGATTTTCATAATGTACTGAATACGTTTAATTTTTTACCTCCGAGTATTGAACCTACTGCAACAGGGCATATTATTGAACAAATAGAATTAATTCAATCTATTATTGATAATGGCTTTGCCTATGAGGTAAATGGCTCTGTTTATTTTGATGTTCATAAATACAATGAAGCTAATGAATACGGTATTTTAAGTAAACGAAAATTAGAAGATTTAATTCATAACACGCGTGCTTTAGACGGACAAAGTGATAAGAAAAACCCACAAGATTTCGCTCTTTGGAAAAAAGCCGAACCAACACATATAATGCGTTGGCCTTCTCCTTGGAGTGATGGTTTTCCAGGCTGGCATTTAGAATGTACAGCTATGAGCACGAAATATTTAGGAGACTTCTTTGATATTCATGGTGGCGGAATGGATTTAAAATTCCCACATCACGAGTGTGAAATTGCACAAAACCGCGCATCTAAAGGTCAAGACCCAGTAAAATATTGGATGCACGCCAATATGCTTGAACTAAATGGGGCACGAATGAGTAAGTCTACAGGAAACTATATAAATCCTGCCGAGTTACTTTCGGGCGATAACAAAATCATGTCTAAAGCATACAAGCCTAGCGTGATTCGTTTTTTCATGATGCAAGCATCTTATAGAAGTGTTTTAGACTTAACAGACGCCGGACTTGAAGCTAGCGACAAAGGTTTTAAACGATTAATGGAAGCTGTTAAACTATTAAACACCCTAAAAACAGCAAAAACATCTACGCTTGATATTTCTAAATGGAAACAATCTTGCTATGATGCCATGAATGACGATTTTAACACGCCTATTCTTATAGCTCATTTATTTGAAGCTGTAAAATTCATAAATCAAATACATGACGGGCAAGCGTCAGTAACAACTTCAGATTTAGAGGAATTAAAAGCAACGTTACACACTTTTACTTTTGATATTTTAGGTTTAGAAAACATTGACAAATCCGATAACTCTACTGGAAAATTATCAAGTGCCGTTGAGTTATTAATTAAGCTTCGTCAAGAAGCTAGAGCAAATAAAGATTTTGCATTATCGGATCAAATTCGTGATGAATTAGCTGCTGCAGGCATACAGCTAAATGACAGTCGTGAAGGCACTACGTTTAGTATATAAACTTAAAATAAAATACAAAAACCGAATACTTAATAAGAAATGGTTATTTCTGCGTGTTAAAAAAAATACTTACATATCCATTTTTATTACTCATACGGATCTATCAAATCTTTATTTCGCCCTTTACACCGGCTACGTGCCGCTATCAACCAACCTGTTCTCATTATGCAAAAGAGGCTTTAGAAACACATGGTTTTTTTAAAGGAGGTAAATTGGCTATTGTTCGGATTTTTAGTTGTCATCCTTGGGGTGGTTCAGGTTATGATCCTGTTCCTGCAAAAGATGACAACTAAAAACAGCCTATTCCCAACGACCAAACAGGTAAAAAAATAACATTTCATTATAACGCCATAGCTTTCGTATCGATTTGCAAATACTTATATTTACGGCTATAAAAACAAACCACATGTTAGCATTACAATTTGACTGGAACCCAGTAACTGGAATAGATTTATTTGGATTTTTTCAATTACACTTTTACAGTGTTATGTGGATTGTTGCTTTTCTTTTAGGGTTTCAGATAATGAAACGTATTTTTATAAAAGAAGATGTAAATCAGGAATATTTAGACCCGCTTTTTATATATACAGTATTAGCAACTATGCTTGGTGCCCGTTTAGGTCATGTTTTATTTTATCAATCGGAATTAATTTCTGAAGACTTTTTTAGTATTTTCCTTCCGTTTAGATTTAAAGGCGGCATAGAGTTTACCGGTTTTCAAGGTTTAGCTAGCCATGGAGCTGCGATAGGTATTATAATAGGTATGTATTTATACCGTAAAAAATACACTTACAAATCCCTTATGTGGATATTAGATAGAGTTGTAATTTCAGTAGCTTCAGGTGCTGTTTTTATTAGAATTGGTAATTTTATCAACTCCGAAATAATAGGAAAAATAACCGATTCACCTCTAGGTGTAAGGTTTGTTCAGGAGTACTACAGTAAACGTCAAATTGTTGCGGAAACTGGTATTCAAAACTACAAAGAAGCTTATGCAGCTGTAACTGACAATCCACAGTTTCAATATTTATTAGATGCTGTTCCTGTTAGACATCCTGCACAGCTTTACGAATCTTTCTGCTACATATTTGTTTTCCTAATTTTATGGTTTATTTACCAAAAAACCAATAAAGGTCGACAGAGCGGTTATTTATTTGGACTATTTTTAGTGCTTTTATGGACAATACGTTTCTTTGTGGAATTTGTAAAAGAACCACAAGGTGACGAATACATTACCTTTTTAGGTTTAAATACGGGACAAATGTTAAGTATTCCATTTATAATAATTGGATTGTACTTTATGTTTATTTACAAACCAAAAACAAGTAATAACTAAAATGAAATACACGTATTTTAAGACTATTGGTTTGGCTACCGTATTAGGCTTTTCAATAGTTTCAACAGCTTGTAAAGAAGAACCTAAAAAAACAAAACAAGCAAAAGTTAGCTTTAAAAAAGAAGGTGAATTAACACTCCTTAAACAAGCAAACGATTCGGTTATAGCAAAACTAGACATAGAAATTGCCGATAATGAATTTGAAACACAAACAGGCTTAATGTACCGGGAATCCATGAAAACCAATCGTGGAATGTTATTTATATTCCCAAATGAACAACCGCGATCTTTTTATATGAAAAATACGCGTATCCCTTTAGATCTTATTTATTTAGATAGTCAGAAAACAATTGTAAGCTTTCAAGAGAATGCACAGCCTTTTGATGAATCATCACTTCCATCTTATGAAGCTGCTAAATATGTACTAGAAGTAAACAGCGGTTTGGTTGCAAAATGGCAACTCGCTGTGGGAGACAAAATGACTTTTACTTCAACTAATATTTAACAGCTAGTATCTTTAATATTTTTATAATATCTAATACACAGGACTCCCATAAACAACCTGTAAACAGACTATATTATAAAATCAAACAAGAGTATCATATCACATTAAACGTATTACAAATAGCTTATTTGACCGAAATAATGAGCACAGAATAAGAATACATCTCAACAACCTTTTTAAATGCTAAACTGGATTCTAATAAGTAACCTTTCTATAGATGTAACAATATTTCAATTAAGCGCATAAAAAAGCCTTTTTAAGCATAACTTAAAAAGGCTTTTAATATATAATATAGATTCTGCTTACGCTTCCTCTGTTTCTTCTACTGTTTCTTTATCTTTTAAAGCATCAGCAGCATTTCCTTTCTTAACCGCATCATACATTAAAGGCGTTGCAATAAATAATGATGAGTATGTACCAACTACCACACCTACAATTAAGGCGAACATAAATCCTCTGATAGAATCACCACCGAAGATAAAGATAGCTAATAACACTACTAATGTAGTTAAAGAGGTATTTAAGGTTCTACTTAAAGTACTACTTAATGATACATTAATTACTTTATTAAATGGCCAAGCAGCATGCTCATTAAAGAATTCACGAATTCTATCAAATACAACCACGGTATCATTTAATGAGTAACCAATTACCGTAAGAATAGCTGCAATAAACGCTTGATCTATTTCCATACTAAATGGCATGTACTTATATGTTAAAGAGAAAACACCTAAAACAATTAATACATCATGGAATACAGCTGCAACCGCACCCAATGAGAATTGCCATCTTTTGAATCGGAATAAGATATATAAAAATACAACTAATAATGATCCGAAAACAGCCCAAATAGATTCTGTTTTAATATCATCAGCAATAGTAGGACTTACTTTATAATACTTCATTAAACCAACTGTTTTATGTTGATCATCACTAATAAAGTCTTCGTAAGATAATCCGTTTAAATAAGGTTGTAATTCATTAAATAATGTACTTCTGATTTCTTCATCAATAGCATTATCTGTTTCGTTTACTTTATACTTAGTCGTTATCTTTAATTGGTTTGCACTACCAAATGTTTTTGCTTCAGCACTACCAAATGCATCAGAAAGTGATTCTGAAATTTCATTTGCACTAACATCGTCAGCAAATCTAACTTGATATGTTCTACCACCAACAAAATCTACACCTTGATCTAAACCATTAGTAAATAACGATCCTAAACTAATAACGATAGCTACAGCAGAAATGATATAAGCTATTTTACGTTTCTTTAAGAAATTGATATTAATGTTTCTAAACAAGTTTTTAGTAATACCTGTAGAGAAATCTAAATTACCATTTTTGTTAGCATACCAATCAATAAGTAATCTTGTAATAAAGATTGCTGTAAATAATGATGTAGCAATACCAATAATTAAAGTTGTAGCAAATCCTTTAATTGGGCCTGTTCCGAAAATAAATAATATTAACGCTGTTAACCCTGTTGTGATGTTAGCATCTAAGATAGATGATAAAGCATTACTGAAACCATCTTCAATAGATTCCTTTAAGCTTTTACCTTTTGCAATTTCTTCACGTATACGTTCAAAGATAAGTACGTTAGCATCCACCGACATACCAATTGTTAATACGATACCAGCAATACCAGGTAATGTTAACACAGCTCCTAATCCTGATAAAACACCGAAGATTAAAACAATATTAAACATCATAGCAATATCAGCAAATAAACCAGCTTTACCATAGTAAAGGAACATCCATACTAATACCAATGCCAATGCAATAAGGAATGAGTTTTGACCACTCTCAATAGCTTCTTGACCTAATGATGGTCCCACAACTTCACCTTGAATAATATCTGCAGAAGCAGGTAGTTTACCAGCACGTAATACGTTTGCTAAATCGGTTGCTTCATTTAATGTAAAGTTACCAGAGATAGAAGAATTACCCCCAGCAATTGGACCTGTTGTAACACCTGGTGCTGAATACACCACGTTATCTAAAACAATTGCAATATTAGAACCTTGTGTAAAGGCATTACCGGTCATTTCTTCCCAAATTTTAGCACCTTTAGAGTTCATTTGCATAGAAACCGTTGGTTTACCCATTGGATCATACTCTTGGCGTGCATCAGTTACAACAGCACCACTTAATTGCGGTACGTTATCACGGTTACCTTCTAAAGCATATAAATCTACAACTTCGCTATCTTTTGCAGGTTTACCAAAAGCAAACTTAACATAACGTTGTTCAGCAGGTAGTAACGAACGTACTTGAGGCATGTTTAAATACCCTAAAACTTTATCTCTATCCTGTAAGTTAACCATTGCTACAGCAGCAGGGTTTTGTGATTGGAATAATAAATCACGTAAAGGATTGATTTCTGTTGCAGTTGAATCAGGATCTGCTCCTAATAAATCTTCAATAGCTGCATCTTCTGATGATTGTGCATCTTCATTAACAACAACTGTTTCTTCTTTTGGTGCTTCTATTTCTTTTAAGAAGTTATTGGCATCAAATAAGAACTGACCAAAAACATCTCTTTTATAAACATCCCAAAATTCTAACTGTGCAGTACTTTGTAATAATCGAATAGCACGCTCCTTGTCTTTAACACCAGGAAGCTCTACTAAAATACGACCAGAACTACCTAAACGCTGAATACTTGGTGATGTAACACCAAATTCATCAATACGCTTACGTAATACCTCAAATGCAGAAATAATAGATTCATCTATTTTACGCTCGATAATTGGCTGCACTTCCGTATCGGTCATACTACCATCTATCTCACCATCTAAAGCACGCGTATAGAAAATATCAGGTGATGCTAATTTTGTATCTCCTTTAATTTTATCAAATTCTACGAAAAAATCTTCAACAAATGTGTTTTGACTATTTTTCTGTACTTCTGAAGTGTTATCTAACGCTTGGTTAAATACTGGATTTTTACTGTAATTAGCTAATCCTTTTAAGATATCCTTTACAGATACTTGAAGAATAACACTAACTCCACCTTTTAAATCCAAACCTAGATTCATCGAGTTTTCTTTAACTTCAGAGTAGGTATAATTCGCTACTCCTAAGTTGAAAACCTCCTCGTTTGCTAGGGAATCCAGATACTTACGTTCTTTTACTTCATCGCCATTTGAAAACGCTACAGCACTTTCGTCAATACTATTTGCCTTAAAAGTGAAAGACAACTGATAGATACTTACCAGCCCAAACAAAATTGCAAACAGTTTTACTAATCCTTTATTTTGCATTATGTGTTAAATTAATGATTACTTGTTGATATTTTTAAAAACGAGCAAATATATATCTTCTATAATGATTTAACAAAAGGTTTGCATAGTTTATGCTCCTTTTTAAACAAAAAAAAACAGCTTAATAAGCTGTTTTTTTTGTTTTTAATAATTTTTAAATATTAAAGACCACTTAAATTATCTGATTTTGTATAACCTTCTGGAGGTGTCATATCAAATTTATCGGCTGAAACGTTTTCTTTTTTAACCTCGGTAACTTCACTAGTAATAGTTAAAGCCATACCTCCTTGACTAATATTCATTTCCATGAACAAAGGAAAACCATCAATACCGGCACGCATTTGAGCCATTTGTTGGTTTATAGCTGAAATTTTATCCGTAACATAAATATCCATTGATATAGATGCTCCTTCTTTACTAACAGACACATTATACTCCTGACATTCATAGCCTAAAAAGGTACGTGTTTCATCACCTTTTTCAACTTTTACATCTTTCATTGTCTCATCATCAGGATCCATAGTTGAAAGCGAATACAATTTCCCTGTTGCCTGACTGTCTAGGTAAGTCAACATTTCTTTTGTTTCTCCATTCATTATGGTTGTCGTATTCCCCGTCATAAGACTAAAGGTTTCAGAACGTGTTTTATTGTCTTTAAAATAAGTGGTAGTAAGCACTTCGCCAACCATGGCTAATTGCGCTTGCATTTGCTCATTATCACTAGACATGATTTGTTTTGATTTAGAAACACCTTCTGTGATTGTTTCTTGAGCAAAACTCGTCAAGCTTGCTGTTAATATGAATGCAAATAATAGCTTTTTCATTTTTATAAATTATTAATTAATAGTCGTTTTTTGTATTAGAAAACGGGCTTATAATGATAATAAACCATTTGTTTTTCTAACACCTTCAGCACTTTGCTGCATGTGTGCTTTTTCAGCTTCATCTAATTCAATCTCTACAATTTTTTCGATACCATTACGACCTAAAATTACTGGCGCTCCAATACAAATATCGTTTAAACCGTATTCACCTTCTAATAGTGTTGAACAAGGAAACATTTTCTTCTGATCGCAAGCTATTGCTTGAACTAAACCACTTACTGCTGCTCCTGGCGCATACCAAGCTGAAGTTCCTAATAATTTTGTTAAAGTTGCTCCAC
This sequence comes from Algorimicrobium bowmanii, assembly GCF_054031195.1. Next base: position 1,148,797 of record NZ_CM132929.1, on the reverse strand, counting down.
CTACTTTAGTATCTTCCTTAACTTGTGTTAAACGCTCTTCTGATAAAAATTCAGAAACTAATACACTGTTACGAGTTGCTAAACGCGTTAATGGTACCATACCAGTATCACTATGTCCACCAATAACCATACCATCTACATCGCTAATAGGTGCTCCTAAAGCTTCTGCTAAACGGAATTTAAAACGTGCTGAATCTAAAGCTCCTCCCATACCTATAATACGGTGTTTTGGTAAGTTTGTAGATTTATGTACTAAGTATGTCATCGTATCCATTGGGTTACTAACAACAATGATAATCGTATTTGGAGAGTGCTCAATTAAACTAGAAGATACTGTTTTTACAATACCTGCATTAATTCCAATTAACTCTTCACGAGTCATTCCTGGTTTACGAGGAATACCAGATGTAATTACACAAATATCACTATCAGCAGTTGCCGTATAATCGTTAGTGATTCCTGTTATTTTAGTATCAAAACCGTTTAAAGATGCTGTTTGCATTAAATCCATTGCTTTACCTTCGGCAAAACCTTCTTTAATATCCAATAAAACAACTTCCGATGCGAAATTTTTAATGGCAATGTATTCTGCACAACTGGCTCCTACTGCTCCAGCTCCTACTACTGTTACTTTCATGTATTTATGATTTTTATTTGTGAAACATTAATTCCACAAATTTAATATTTTTAAATTACATATGTTTTATAGAATTGATGAAATATGGCACTGCAAAGCAATTCCTTTAAATAACATTACACTTATAATCAAAAAAAACGCGTTTATAAGTTTATAAACGCGTTTTTAGAAATATTATAGTAGAAAGCTATTAGGCATCAATATTAGCATATATAGCATTTTTCTCAATAAATTCTCTTCTTGGTGGCACCTCATCTCCCATTAACATAGAGAAAATTCTATCGGCTTCGCCTCCGTTATCTATTTGCACTAAACGCATCGTTCTAAACTCTGGGTTCATAGTTGTATCCCAAAGTTGTTCAGCATTCATCTCTCCTAGACCTTTGTAACGTTGAATCTTAGCATTATCACCAAACTCTTTTAAAATATCATCACGTTCTTTATCAGACCATGCATATTGCTTTTTAGCTCCTTTTTTAACTAAATATAAAGGAGGTGTTGCAATATAAATATGACCATTTTCTATTAACTCCTTCATATATCTAAAGAAGAATGTTAGAATTAATGTTGCAATGTGACTACCATCAATATCGGCATCACACATAATTACAACTTTATGGTAACGTAATTTTGAAAGATTTAAAGCTTTACTATCTTCTTCCGTTCCAATAGTTACACCTAAGGCCGTAAAAATGTTTTTAATTTCTTCATTTTCAAAAACCTTATGTGTCATCGCTTTTTCCACATTTAAAATCTTACCACGTAAAGGTAAAATTGCTTGGAATGCGCGATCACGACCTTGTTTAGCCGTTCCACCCGCCGAATCTCCCTCAACAAGGAATACTTCACATTTTTCTGGATCTTGTTCAGAACAGTCACTTAATTTACCAGGTAAACCACCGATACTCATCACCGTTTTACGCTGTACCATTTCACGTGCTTTTTGAGCTGCGTGACGTGCTTGAGCTGCTAAAATTACTTTTTGAACTATAACTTTAGCTGTATCTGGGTTTTCTTCTAGATAATCGGTTAGCATTTCTGAAACCGCTTGACTAACAGAAGCAGAAACTTCTCTATTTCCTAATTTTGTTTTTGTTTGTCCTTCAAATTGAGGCTCTTGAACTTTAACAGATACAATTGCCGTTAAACCTTCTCGGAAATCATCACCAGCAATATCAAACTTCAACTTATCTAACATACCAGACTCATCGGCATATTTTTTAAGCGTATGTGTTAAACCTCTACGGAAACCAGATAAATGGGTTCCACCTTCATGTGTATTAATATTATTTACATAAGAATGCAAATTCTCAGCATATGATGTGTTGTAGATCATAGCAACCTCAACAGGTACTCCATTTTTTTCACCTTCAAAAGAAATAGCATCTTTCATTAAAGGCTCTCTATTGCCATCTAAGAATTTTATAAATTCTTTTAAACCTTCTTCTGAATGAAAAGTTTCACCTTCAAATTCACCATCATCTTTTTTATGACGCTTATCAATTAAATGAATGGTAATACCTTTATTTAAGTATGCTAATTCACGTAAACGACTTGCTAACGTATCATAGTTATACTCTAAGGTTTGGATGAAAATTGTTGGATCTGGTTTAAAAGTAACAATAGTACCTCTTTTGTCCGTATCGCCTACCTTTTTTACAGGGTAAGTAGCTTTACCACGTTCGTACTCTTGCTCCCAAATTTCACCTTTTCTATACACAGTAGCTTTAAGACTTTCAGATAAGGCATTAACACAACTTACACCTACACCGTGAAGACCACCTGATACTTTGTATGAGTCTTTATCAAACTTTCCACCAGCACCAATTTTAGTCATAACAACCTCTAGAGCTGACACGCCTTCCTTTTTATGTAAATCTACAGGAATACCACGACCATCATCTTCTGTTGTAATAGAGTTATCTTCATTTATAATAACTGTAATATTATCACAGTGGCCTGCTAAAGCTTCATCAATAGAGTTATCTACCACCTCATAAACAAGATGATGTAAACCACGGACACCTACATCTCCAATATACATAGAGGGACGCATGCGAACATGCTCCATACCTTCCAGCGCCTGAATACTATCCGCTGAATAGTTATCTTTATTAAATTCTTCTCTTTTTTCGCTCATATAAAATGTTTGTTGTTCGTTTCCAATATATGTTAGAGGTTTTTAATACAACCTCACAAAAAAATCCCGCAATGTTTTCGGGATTTTGAATACAAACAAATATACTAAAAAATAGTGCTTTTTAAAAGCTTTTTACAGATTCACCTCTAAAATTATCAACATTTGTTAATTACTAGAAACGCGCTTAAAACAGCTAAAAAGCATCTTAAATTAGATTATTGATAATTTTAGTAATTTCTAAAAATCAAAAAACATCAAAACTTGTTCAGACGCTTTATTTAAAAAACAAAAGCTGCCTTATTTCGGTCAATTCCCGGAACAAAACAGCTTTTATTGATAACTTATACCTTTTTTTAATAAGCATCAGCATGAACGGCAGCTACAGCACGCCCACTAGGGTCATTCATGTTTTTAAATGCAGCATCCCACTCTAATGCTATTTGTGTACTACAGGCTACGCTAGCCTCTTGAGGCACCGATAAGGCTGCTGCATCACTAGGGAAATGTTCCGCAAAAATAGATCGATAATAGAATTCCTCCTTACTTTGTGGAGTTTGTAAAGGAAACTTATAGTGAGCATTAGCCAATTGTTCATCCGAAACTTCAGCTGCAACAACCTCCTTTAACGTGTCTATCCAACTGTAACCAACACCATCACTAAATTGTTCTTTTTGGCGCCAAGCAACACTCTCAGGAATCATATCTTCAAATGCTTTTCTAATCACCCATTTCTCCATACGCTCACCATTAATCATTTTATCTGCAGGGTTGATTCGCATGGCTACATCCATAAATTCTTTATCTAAAAATGGCACACGCCCTTCTATTCCCCAGGCTGCCAAGCTCTTGTTGGCTCGTAAACAATCGTACTGATGTAACTTACTTAATTTTCGCACTGTTTCTTCGTGAAACTCTTCCGCATTTGGCGCTTTATGAAAATACAAGTATCCACCAAATAACTCATCAGCACCTTCTCCGGACAGGACCATTTTTATACCCATAGACTTAATTACACGAGCCATTAAATACATAGGTGTACTAGCACGAATGGTAGTAACATCATAGGTTTCAAGATTATAAATAACATCACGAATAGCATCTAAGCCTTCTTGGATGGTAAATTTAATTTCATGATGAATAGTTTGAATATGATCAGCCACTTTACGAGCTGCAGCTAAATCTGGAGAACCTTCTAACCCAACAGAAAAACTATGTAATTGCGGATACCAAGCATCTGCTTGATCATTACTCTCAATGCGTTTCTGAGCATATTTTTTGGCTATAGCCGAAGTAACAGACGAATCTAAACCACCCGAAAGCAAAACACCATAAGGTACATCACTCATTAATTGTCTGTGAACCGCAGCTTCAAGAGCTTCTTTTATAGTTTTTATTTCTGTTTCATTGTCTTTAACCGCATTATATTCAGTCCACTCGCGCTTATACCATTGTACAAACTCACCATCCACACTACTTAAGTAATGTCCTGGAGGGAATAATTCAATTTTTGTACAATAGCCCTCTAAAGCTTTTAACTCCGATGCCACATAAAAAGTACCACTTGAATCCCAACCTATATACAACGGAATAATCCCCATATGATCGCGTGCTATAAAATAAGAATCATTCTCAACATCATAAATTGCAAAACCAAATATACCATTCATGTCATCTACAAAATCCACGCCTTTCTCTTGATACAATGCAAGTATTACTTCGCAATCACTTTTAGTTTGAAAAGCATAATTAGGAAACTGCTTGCGTAATTCTTGGTGGTTATATATTTCGCCATTTGCAGCTAAAACCAACTTTTTATCCACACTTAATAACGGCTGCTTACCAGACGCCGGATCTACAATCGCTAAACGCTCATGAGCCATAATAGCCTTATCATCACTATAAACACCAGACCAATCTGGCCCACGATGACGAATTTTTTTAGCCATTTCAAGTACTTGAGATCTTACTTCACTTGCTTTTTGTTTCAATTCAAAAGCACATACAATTCCACACATAATTCAGATGTTTTATTTATTTACTGAAGCAAATATTAAATATAAGTTTCATTTTAAAAACACAAACAAGCGAATAAGTTTCATTTTAAAACACAAATTAAAATATTACGTATTTATTAGAAGTAAAAGACACAATAATGACATTTATACTTATATTTTGTAAATATTTTTGAATGATTACGACTTTTAAAGAATAATTAAATATTTTTATACAAATAAACCTTTTAAAGAAACTATGAAAAAATCAACTTTTATTACCACAGTAGCCTTTGCTTTTGCCATGCTATTTTCTATGACAATTTCAGCACAGCAATTCTCAGAATTAGACAAGAGCCCAATGGATGCAACGTCTTTTCCTTCAGACTACAAAGAGCCTAATAAAGTAATCCGCGTTATCTATAGTAGACCTCAGCTAAACAACCGTTTATTATCTCAGTTAGCTCCTAACGATAAAGTTTGGCGTACAGGCGCAAACGAAGCAGCAGAAATCACTTTTTACCAAGACGTGAATTTTGGAGGTAAAATGATTACTAAAGGCACGTATTCTTTAGCAACTATTCCAGGTGAAAAAGAGTGGACAGTAATTATCAATAAAGATTTAAACACATGGGGTTCTTATTTTTACAATAAAGAACATGATGTGGCACGTGTTACCGTACCAGTTGTTATGGCTGAAGAATCTTTAGAGCCATTTTCAATTAGTTTTGATAAAGAAGGAACTATGCATATGGGTTGGGACAAAGTTCGTATTGCTGTTAAAACATCTACCAAATAGTAAAATCTGTTCTACATTTTATACTTAATAAAAATGCCTTGCTTTACAATGTAAAGCAAGGCATTTTTATTATTAAGGTATATTTAAATACTTATGTGTTTGGAGTGACACTTTCCACTTTGGATTTTCCATAACGTAATCCACAATGCTAGGAACCATTTTATCTTTTTTACTCCACTCGGGCTGTAAATACAAGATACAATTATCATTAACTTTAGCTGCTTGCTCTTCAGCAAAACGGAAATCATCTTTGTTATAAATAATTACTTTTAATTCATGCGCATTGTCATAAACACGTTGCGTAGGAAGCTTCATTTTTTTTGGAGACAAACAAATCCAATCCCATTCGCCAGTTAACTCATAAGCGCCTGAAGTTTCAATATGGGTCTGCATACCTTTTGCTTTTAACTGCTTCGTTAACTCTGTCATATCCCACATTAAAGGCTCACCACCAGTAACGACTATTGTTTTACTATACTTCTCAGCATTAGCAACAATTTTATCGGTATCTGTTGGCGGATGTAATTCTGCCAACCAGCTTTCTTTAACATCACACCAATGACAACCAACATCGCAACCACCAATTCTTATAAAATATGCCGCTGTACCTTTATGGAAACCTTCACCTTGAATGGTATAAAACTCCTCCATTAAAGGCAATAAAAGGCCTTTATCGAGTAACTCTTGTCTTTCACTTCTTGTCATAGCCTGCAAAGATATAAAACAGAACTCAGTAAGTGCTATTTAGAAGCTAATTTTAAAACAGTTACTCACATCCTACTAAAACAGAAAAATTAGAGCTTCACAAAAAAGCTTCTTATTTATAATTACAACCTGTATATTCTAAAGAAATTTTATAGCTATTCATATAAGAATTGTATTTTTATCCAAAATTTCAGGTATGAACAGAGACGAAGCTTTTTTTAATCACATTCAGGAAGGTAATAGTAATTCGGGTGACTTTATAACACTGGGATCCGCTATGTTAGATGGCAAAACATTAGAAAACGCCTTTGTAAACATACCTTTAAAAACCATGAATAGGCACGGCTTAATAGCTGGTGCTACAGGTACAGGAAAAACAAAAACCCTACAAGTACTTGCTGAAAACTTAAGCGAAAAAGGTATTCCTGTGTTACTGATGGACTTAAAGGGTGATTTAAGTGGATTAGCACAGCCTAGCCCTGGTCACGAAAAAATAAATGAGCGCCACAATCAAATTGGACTACCATTTACACCACAAGCATTCCCTGTTGAAGTGCTAACGCTTTCCGAACAAAACGGTGTTCGCCTTAGAGCAACCGTTAGTGAATTTGGCCCAGTTTTAATTTCTCGTATTTTAGACGTTACTGAAACACAAGCCGGTATTATTTCGGTGATATTTAAATATTGCGACGACAATAATTTACCCTTGTTAGACCTAAAGGATTTCAAAAAAATTCTACAATACGCAACAAACGAAGGGAAAGCGGAATTTACAGAAGCATATGGGCGAATTTCAACAGCATCAACAGGCGCTATTTTGCGAAAAATTGTAGAAATTGAACAACAAGGTGGTGACATCTTTTTTGGAGAAAAATCTTTTGAAGTAGATGATTTATTACGTGTAGATGAAAATGGACGTGGCTATATCAACATCATTAGATTAACAGATATCCAAGATAAACCGAAACTGTTTTCTACGTTTATGCTTAGCTTATTAGCCGAAATTTACGCAACATTTCCTGAACAAGGTGACACAGAAAGACCTGAGATAGTCTTATTTATTGATGAGGCCCATTTAATTTTTGATGAAGCTTCAAAAGCACTAGTCAATCAAATTGAAAGCATTGTAAAACTCATTAGAAGTAAAGGCGTTGGTTTATACTTCGTAACTCAAAACCCAACCGATGTTCCTGAAACTGTATTAAGTCAACTAGGATTAAAAATCCAGCATGCTTTACGCGCTTTCACAGCAAAAGATAGGAAAGCAATAAAATTGGCTGCACAAAACTATCCTGATACGGACTATTACGATACCGCAAGTGTTCTTACGGAATTAGGTACTGGAGAAGCTTTGGTATCTGCTTTGAATGAAAAAGGACGCCCTACACCATTAGCCGCTACTATGATGCGTGCTCCTATGAGTCGTATGGATGTGTTAACACCTAAAGAACTAAAAAGCTTACTTTCTGATTCTAAATTAGTAAAAAAATACAACGAAGAAATTGATAGAGAAAGTGCTTACGAAATTCTAAATAAAAAAATAAAAAACGCGCAGGCAGAAGAATTAAAAGAAAAAACGCGCAAAGAAAATGAAGCTATAGAAAAAGCACAATCAAAGAAAAGCCGCTCTAATAGCAGTACTCGCATGAATCCTATAGTAAAAGTGCTTACAAGCGCTACATTTATTAGAAGCATCTTTGGCATTTTAAGTAAAGCCATGAAATAACTAACACTAATATTAACACCAAAATCACCGAATGAAAAAAATTATTTTAAGCCTCCTTGTAATCGCAAGTTTATTATCTAGTTGCACTAGTGATAAAGACCCATTTGGCATTTCTAACAAACGAATAGGCCTACTTACAGACAGCACCAAAGTATCTAATTTATCTTTATCATTCCCAAACGACTCTATATCTAAGCTCCCAAAAGAAGAAGCTTTTGTATCGGCCAATCATGATATTGAAGTTTTTGATAAAACCGATAATTTACTTTTGGTGTTAAGCCCAGATAACATGCTTGATTCAATAGCTGTTATTCGAACCATAAAAATTGTCGACCCAAGATATAAAACCGCTAAAGGAATCAACTCCGCTAGTACTTTTGGTGATATAAAATCTAATTACAAAATTTCAAGTATTCAAAATACTATTCGAAACGTAGTTGTATTTGTAGATGAAATTGATGCCTTTTTCACTATTGACAAAAAAGAATTACCTGCTAGCTTACAATTTGACCCTAGCGCTAAAATTGAAGCTATTCAAATACCCAAAACAGCAAAAATCAAATATTTTATGATTGGCTGGAAATAATTAACTATGATACCATTCTTAACCAAAGTATTAGAAAAGGTTGCCCGTGTTCAACTCGGATCAAAGCAAGAATCTGCAACTGACAAACAACTGGAACCACTTGTAAAAAACTTACAAGTGGAATTTTCTCATGCTTTAAAGGAATTTGTTTTTATAATAGTTGGGGTATTTTCTGCAGGTTTTGGATTAAAAGGATTTTTATTACCTAACCGCTTTATTGATGGAGGTGCAACAGGAATTTCTTTATTGCTTAAAAACATTACTAACCTCGATTTTAGTTTGCTTTTAATTTTGGTTAATCTTCCTTTTATTATCTTAGGAGCTAAAACATTTAATTATCGTTTCGCTTTTAAAAGTATTACCGCCATTGCACTTTTAGCTATAGTCGTTCATTTTGTAAATTACCCAACTATTACAGACGACAAACTACTAATTGCTGTTTTTGGAGGATTCTTTTTAGGTTTAGGAATAGGTATGGCCATGAGAGGTGGCGCTGTAATAGATGGCACCGAGGTATTAGCTTTATATTTAAGTAGAAAACTATCCTTAACCATAGGTGATGTTTTACTGCTAATCAACCTCATTATATTTTCATTTGGCGCTTATATCCTATCTGTAGAAATAGCATTATACGCCATACTCACCTATTTATCTGCCGCCAAAACAGTAGACTATGTTGTAGATGGTGTAGAAGAATATGTAGGCGTAACCATTGTTTCTAATAACCATGAAGAGATCCGTAAAATGATTATCGAAAAACTAAGACGTGCCTGCACCATTTATGCCGGAAAAGGCGGTTATGGCTCCAACGGGCAAAGTTATGACAAGGACATCATTTACACAGTAGTAACTCGTTTAGAATTAGCCAAACTTGAAACTGAGATAGACAAAATTGATAGCAAAGCGTTTATTATTATGGGCACCGTAAAAGACTTACGAGGTGGTATGATAAAACGCAAACCCCTTAAATAACTCATATGAAACCCTACAAAATTCAAAACGATCCTTTTGTGGTTCCAACTACAGATGGGAAAATTATAAAAGAACATTTTGGACTGGCTACAGATGGAAATACAGAAATTAGCATCGCACACATGACCGCTCCTGCTGGTTGGAGTGAACCTTTCCAAACTCCCGAATTTGATGAATACACCTTTATAATAAAAGGCAAAAAACAATTTATTATTGATGGGGAACAAATTGTTTTAGAAGCAGGGCAGTCTATAAAAATTAATAAAAACACCCGTGTTCAATACTCTAACCCGTTTACAGAACCTTGTATTTATTTAGCTATTTGTAAACCCGCATTTAACATCAATGCTGTAAATCGGGAAGACATATGATCATCATTATTCAAAAAACAATCGGGTTTTTAGTAAATGTTATAGCCTTATTTTCAAAAAAATTAGCTGCTAGACTAGCACTCTATTTATTTTCAAAACCCCGTGGCGGACAAGTAAACGAAAAACAATCTGACTTCTTAGACACAGCCTTTCGCGAAGAAATTACCGTAAACAACCATCCTGTCATGACATACAGGTGGTTAGGAAAAGGAAAAACCATATTATTAGTTCACGGATGGGAAAGTAATGCCGCCCGTTGGGAGTATTTAATCAAACCTTTAAAGGAATTAGGTTACAATATTATTGCTTTAGATGCTCCAGCTCATGGCCGTTCTGGCGGCAAACGATTTAACGCTATATTATATGCAGATTTTATTAAAGCTGTGTCCGAAAAGTTTAATGCAACCTGCCTAATAGGTCATTCTGTTGGAGGTATGGCATCGGTTTTCTCGCAATCTAACAATGACTATAAGGACATCGATAAATTAATATTACTAGGTGCCCCTTCAGAATTCACCGACGTTTTAAATAGGTATTCAAAAATGATGGGTTATAGCAATCGAACAACCAATGCTATTAACCGTTTAATTAAAGAACGCTTTAAAAAGGAACCTAAAAGTTTCTCTACTGCTAAATTTCTAAAATCTTTAAATTTAGAAGGCCTAATTATTCACGATAAAAAAGATAGAATTATCCCTTACGAGGATGCGCTTTTAATTAAAGATAGCTTAAAAAACAGCAGACTTATAACGACGAGTGGCTTTGGTCATTCCTTAAAGGACGAAAGTATATCTAAACATATATACGAGTTTTTAAACGGTTAAATGATATCTTTGCAGCATGGAAGAAAAACTAACAAGACTTAATAAATATTTAAGTGAAGTGGGCTACTGCTCGCGCAGAGCAGCCGATAAACTTATTGATGCCGGACGCGTTACTATAAATGGTAAAGTTCCAGAAATGGGAACCAAAGTTCGATCAACTGATACTGTAGCGGTAGACGGTAAAGAAGTTTCTCCTAAACAAGTTCCTTTTATCTATTTAGCTTTTAACAAACCTGTAGGCATTGTGTGCACAACAGATACACGTGTTGAAAAGGACAATATTATAGATTTCATAAACTACCCTAAACGTATTTTCCCTATCGGTCGTTTAGATAAACCCAGTGAAGGATTAATATTTCTTACCGATGATGGCGATATTGTAAACAAAATATTACGAGGTAGCAATAATCATGATAAGGAATACATTGTTACCGTTGATAAACCAATCTCACAAACTTTTGTTGAGCGCATGGCTAATGGTGTCCCGATATTAGATACTGTTACAAAAAAATGTGTTGTGGAAAAAATGGATACTTACACGTTTAAAATAATATTAACTCAAGGTTTAAACCGTCAAATTAGACGTATGTGTGAATATTTAAACTATGAAGTTACTACCTTAAAACGGGTGCGAATTATGAACATAAAACTAGATATTCCTGTTGGAGAATATCGAGAATTCACCAAAGAGGAACTTACGGAACTACAACAATTATTAGTAGATTCCGATAAGACTTTTAATGAGAAAAAAATACGCAAACAATCTAGAAGAAATAACTAGAACATAAGATTCTATGTTCTGATTAGAATATTTCAAAAGCTAAAATACACGCATAAAAAAAACAGCCTTTAATTTAAAGGCTGTTTTTTTTATAATCAATTTTATTCTAGTTTGGTCTTACTTTTGACGGTGTAATTCTCTTGCTAGAAGCGTGTTTTTTAACAACATAGCAATAGTCATAGGGCCAACTCCTCCAGGAACAGGCGTAATGAAACTTGCTTTTTTACTTACGTTTTCAAAATCCACATCACCAGTAATAACATAACCTTTTGGAGCATTATCATCTGGTACACGTGTAATTCCAACATCGATAATAACAGCATCATCTTTAACCATTTCAGCCTTTAAGAAATTAGGTACGCCTAATGCTGAAATAATAATATCAGCTTGTGATGTTATTTGAGTAATATTTTTAGTGTGACTATGTGTAATAGTTACCGTAGAGTTACCTGGAAAGCCTTTACGCCCCATTAAAATACTCATTGGGCGACCAACAATATGCGAACGACCAATAACAACCGTATGCTTCCCTTTTGTTTCTACGTTATATCTATCTAATAATTCAAGAATTCCAAATGGTGTTGCCGGAATAAAGGTTGACATATCTAATGCCATTTTACCAAAATTCATCGGGTGAAAACCATCTACATCCTTATCTGGATCTACTGCCATTAATACTTTTTGAGTATTAATTTGTGGTGGTAATGGAAGTTGAATGATAAACCCATCAATATCTGAATTTTCATTTAACTCATGAATCTTATCTAATAGTTCAATTTCACTTGTTGTATTAGATAAACGAACCATAGTTGACTCGAAACCTACGCGCTCACACGCTCTAACCTTACTAGCAACATACGTTAAACTAGCGCCATCATTACCTACAATTACAGCGGCTAAGTGAGGTACTTTTTCGCCTTTAGCTTTCATTTTTGTCACCTCTTCAGTAATCTCATTTTTAATGTCGTTACTTACTTTTTTACCGTCTAAAATTGTCATGGTCAATTGTTTAGTCTATATAGTTAAAATTTAAATATCTCTTAACAGGGTTAAGATTATCGCATGTTCTTCATAGCTTGCATCATGCGCTTACCGCCGCCACCTTGCATCATCTTCATCATTTTGCTCATTTGGTCAAATTGCTTTAAAAGCTGATTAACCTCTTGAACTGATGTACCAGAACCTTTACCGATACGTTTTTTTCTACTGGCATTTATTACCGAAGGATTTGTACGTTCTAACGGTGTCATTGAGTGAATAATAGCTTCAATACCTTTAAAAGCATCGTCATCTATATCAATACCTTTCATCATTTTCCCAGCACCTGGAATCATACCAATAAGGTCTTTCATATTACCCATTTTCTTAATCTGCTGAATCTGCTTTAAGAAATCGTCAAACCCGAATTGGTTTTTAGCAATTTTCTTCTGAAGTTTTCTAGCTTCCTCTTCATCATATTGTTCCTGAGCACGTTCAACAAGCGATACAACATCACCCATTCCTAAGATACGTTCAGCCATACGTGATGGGTAGAAGATATCAATAGCTTCCATTTTCTCCCCTGTTCCTATAAATTTAATAGGTTTATCAACAACAGATTTAATAGAAATAGCAGCACCTCCACGTGTGTCACCATCTAATTTTGTTAGAATAACACCATCAAAATTTAAAACATCATTAAAGGCTTTAGCTGTATTTACAGCATCCTGACCTGTCATTGAGTCTACCACAAATAACGTTTCTTGTGGCTCGATAGCTTTGTGAATATTTGATATTTCGGTCATCATAGCCTCATCAACAGCTAAACGACCAGCGGTATCAATAATTACTACATTATGTCCGTTTTCCTTGGCATGAGCAATACCGGCTTGTGCAATAGCAACAGGGTCCGTATTACCTTTATCACTATAAACCTCAACACCTATTTGATCTCCTACAACATGTAATTGATCTACCGCAGCTGGACGATATACATCACAAGCAACTAATAAAGGTTTTTTGGTTTTTTTAGTTTTTAGAAAATTAGCTAATTTACCAGAAAAGGTTGTTTTACCCGATCCTTGTAAACCAGACATTAAAATAACGCTTGGTGTTCCCGATAAATTTAAACCTGCAGCATCACCACCCATCAATTCGGTTAATTCGTCTTTAACGATTTTAACCATTAATTGACCTGGCTGAAGTGTTGTTAATACATTTTGTCCAAGTGCTTTTTCTTTTACACGAACGGTAAATTCTTTAGCTATCTTAAAGTTAACATCGGCATCTAAAAGAGCTCTACGTACTTCTTTTAGGGTTTCGGCAACGTTTACTTCTGTAATACTACCGTGTCCTTTTAATACGTGTAACGCTTTATCTAACTTTTCACTTAAATTATTAAACATACTTCTTATAATTTTAAAGATGCAAATTTAATGATTTGATTGGTATTAATAAAGCGTTACCCTTATTTTAATTACAAAAAAAGAGTTGCTTTATAAAGCAACTCTTTTTATTTTGAATTATAGCTAAAAATATCGTGTTAAAAACATTGAAAACAATCTGCTTCTAAGGTGTATAACTCATTAACTTCGTCAGAGGTTAAGGTGCGCTTATAAACACGTAAATCATCTAGATGTCCTATAAAAAATTGCCCCAAAATATAGTTGCTAAGTGGGTCGGTATCAATGTCAAAATTAGAATTTTCATCCATATTACGAAGTTCGCCATCACGATATAAGCGAATGGTATTATTAGCATCACGCGTTAAAACAAAGTGATGCCAATCTGTATTAGTCCAAACAACGTCAACCTCGTTATTCCAGTCGTTATCCCACAAGCCATAACCTGAAGTTGTATCACTAACCAAAGGCGTATTTAAATCGTATACTGCCATTTGAAATCCTTCGGAATTAGCGCTACCTTTTTGGAAAATAGTTTCAAAATTTCCAGCACTTTCATTTTGCATTTTAAACCAAATACTAACCGAAAAATCATCCCCTTGGACCAATTGGTTTTGGGCTGTTACCGGAACTGATAAGTTCACACTGCCATCAAAAGCTACTGCACATGCTTGATTCCCTGCACGATCTTCAGTTAAATATGTAAATCCAGGAACGACATAATCACTAATCAACTCTCTAACTTCATTACCGAAAGGCATATAAATTATAAGATCGTTTGTTAAAATCCCTGGATTCTCACATGGATTACAGTTTTCAAGAGCTATCGTTATTTCATATACTTGAAAGTTACCACTCACGGTTTCTATTCTTAAATAAATAGTTTGAGGATTGGTAATAATGGTATAATTATCAGGTTGTGAAATGGGATTAACATTAACCTCAGCATCGGCATAAGTTTCATAAAATGATGCCGTAAAAGTATCCTCGCAAATAACGGTTCCTAAAATAAGCGTTTCTAAGTCTAAAACTTCAAATTGATCATTATCAGTATCACAAACCGTTATCGTTTGACTTTCAAAACAATCAAAAGGGTTTGACACACAAATTTGCTCTAAAATCATTTCAACCGACGCGCCATTTATTTCCTGAGTTAAAATTAAACGATCACCTTCACAAACGGTTACTAACCAAGTCCCGTTTAGATCTTCTGAAAAGGCAGTAAATTCAGAAAAAGTCACATAAACCGCTCCATCTACTGTAGACAGACTCCATAAGCCACCAATTGCAACCGTAGTGTCTCCATCAACAAATTGCACATTTCCAAGTCCATCGAAAAACACATCATAACCAATATATTCATCCGTATTATCATAGCTAACAATATTCCACTGGCAGGTTAGCAGGTTTATTAAAACATCATCCTCAACACAGCTAGATTCACAATTATTAGAAGCTGCATTTAAAGCATCCTCTAATGCTTGATTATTGTCAACTTCTACAACCCTTCCATTAGAATAACTAACAGAAACAGGGAAATTTAAACTTGCTAAAATGGCTCCGTCAGTACCCGCTTCCAATCCTTGTAAGAAAATATACAGTTCATAATCATTATCAATAATTTCGGTGTCAATAATTTGGAAACTGGTATTATAGATTGAAAAGGTAATAGGATATACAAAATCGGCACATTGAATAATATCTTCGTTAGCCGTACAGGTATCAATAAAATTATTCAGTTCTTCAACCGATTCGATATCTACAGCAGTATAATCATTTAAAATAATTACAATAGGAAATAAAAAATCAACCGAGTCTTCATCAGTGCCACTAGCATTAAAAATAGTTTCCAACAAACTTAAATCATCTAACGTTTCAATGGTTAAAGTCACGCCATTTGCCACAATAGTTACCGATAAATTAACAGTAAAACAGTCTGATCCATCTAGGATATCATCAACACTTCCATCATTAGCTGAAGTGTTTCTCATTAAGGTTTCTAAATTGGAGTTCGGTTGAATAGTTTCCGTATCATTAGGTTGTGTTTCCTCATGAACTTCTTCCTGACATGCAGTAAACATAAATAACAGAATTCCAATAAATAGAAAAATACTTTTGGTTGGTGTTTTCATAATTTGTGATTTAATTAGTCTCATTTCTTATAAAACAGTTTAAGTTAAAAAACTCCTACCCTGCCATTTGTTTTTTTATACATTTACAAGAACAAAACGAATATATGCCTAAAAATTTACAAGATAACATTTGTAACGAACAGCTTTTCTCTAAGCTTTTTAAACAGCATGCTAAAAACCTACATGATTTTCTTTATTATAAATACGGTAGTTATTTAAGTCCGCAGGATCATGTTCAAGAAGCGTTTATCAAGTTATGGAAAAATTGTAAAGATATCATCCCTTCTAAGGCTAAATCGTATGTGTTTACAGTAGCAAATAATTTAATATTGAATGCCATTGCACACCATAAAGTGGTTTTAAAATTTCAACAAACAAAACCCAAAAGCACCACAACAATAAACCCTCAATTTCTTTTAGAAGAACAGGAATATTTAAAAAAACTAGAAAACGCACTTAATAATTTAACAGAAGCCCAACGCGTAGCTTTTTTATTAAACCGTATTGAAGGCAAAAAACATAAAGAAATAGCCTCCATATTAGGGATTTCTACTAAAGCCGTTGAAAAACGTATTTATGGAGCTTTAAAACAATTGCGAAAAGAAATTGAAGAAATTTAAAACAAGAGGTAGGAGAAACAAGCTGTAACTTGTTATATATACGAAGCACCTAGTTATGACAAAAGACGAACTGATACAAAAGTGGCTAAAAGACGAATTAAGTCCTACAGAACTTGAAGCCTTTAAAGCTTTAGATGATTATGAGAATCTCATGAAATTATCTGATGGGTTAATGCATTTCAAAGCACCTGAATTTGATGAAAAAGCTGCTTACCACGTAATTACAAATGCTATTTCTGAGCCACAAAAAACACCTCACAAGTGGCTTAAACCTATCTTACGCATAGCCGCTTTACTTGCTTTGTCGTTTAGCATATATTATTACACATCCAAATCAGACACGAGCATATTAGCCAATACAACTGAAAAAATAGCATTAGAATTACCTGACCATTCACAGGTGACTTTAAACGCATTATCAACATTAACCTACAATGAAAATGACTGGAAAACTACACGTGAATTAACCTTAGAAGGGGAAGCTTTTTTTAAAGTATCAAAAGGCTCACAGTTTAAAGTTCAAACAGCAATTGGTAGTGTTACTGTTTTGGGAACAGAGTTTTTAGTAGAACAACGCGCTGGTATTTTTGAAGTTATTTGTTATGAAGGATCTGTAAAAGTTAAAACAGACACCAAAGAAAGCGTCTTAACACCAGGGGAACAATTTCTCTTACTTGATGGCGAACTAATTTCAACCTCTAAAAAGGAAGAAACAGAACCTGCTTGGCTTCATGACGAAAGTAGTTTTGAAAACATGCCTTACAAATATGTATTGCAAGAATTTGAAAGGCAATATCAAGTAAAAATCAACACCACACACATAAAAACAAATCAATTATTTACAGGCCGTTTTACACATAATAATTTAGAAATGGCTTTAAAGACGATTACGCTACCTCTAAATATAACTTATAGCAAAACAAATAATGAAATTGTATTACAAGAACGTTAAGCAACTACTTTTCTTCTTATGCTGCTATCTTTGTGCACCTTATTTTATATATGCACAGGACAGTACTATACAAAAACATGCATTAACTAAAGTATTAAAAGAGATTGAAACCCACTACCGTATTTCATTTTCATACGCCAATACTACAGTTGAAAACATTCAATTAATCTCCCCTGAAAAATCGTTAGATACCGCTGAAATAATCACTTATTTAGAACGCAAAACGCATTTAGTTTATGACAAACTTGATTCTAAAACATATGTTATTAGACCTGTAATTTTTTCAGATATAACAAAAACACAATTTCTAGATGAAGTTTTACTTTCAAAATATTTAACTCAAGGTATTTCTGTACAAACCGACGGTCGTTTTCACTTAAACTTAGCCGATTTTAATATTTTACCAGGATTAATTGAAGCCGATATTCTACAGAGTATTCAAGCTTTACCTGGCATTGTAAGTACCGATGAGCGGGTTTCTAATTTAAACATACGCGGAGGTACAAACGATCAGAATTTAATTCTATGGAATGGGATAAAAATGTATCAATCTGGACATTTCTTTGGATTGATATCTGCGTTTAATCCTTCAATAATTAGTTCTGTTGAAATTTCTAAAAATGGTACAAGCTCACAATTTGGCGATGGTATCTCAGGGATAATTAATATGAGCAGTTCTAGTGAAACACCTGATAAATTAACAGGAAGCATTGGTATAAACATGCTTGCGGCCGATGTATTTGCCGACATTCCTATTTCTAAAAAAGCATCCTTAAAAATAGCAGGGAGAAGGTCGTTAACAGATGCTTTTAGCACCCCTACTTACAAGCAGTATTTTAAACGCATTTTTCAAGATTCTGATTTATCCGCCTCATCTCAAATAACGGTAAATAATGAAGAGCAGTTTTATTTTTATGATTTATCAGCTCAATTACAATTAAACATAAGTAAAAGGGATCAATTAGAAATTAGCTTCCTAACAATTGATAACACATTAAACTACGAAGAAAATGCCAGTAGCTTAAACTCTCGGAGTCGACTATCACAAAAAAGCGTGGGACTAAGTGCCTTACATACGCGTAATTGGAATTCTAAATTCAAAACCTCACTACAAGCATATTATTCCAGTTACGACTTATTCGCAGACCAAGTAGATCTTTATAACAATCAAGGTCTAGTTCAAGAAAATGCTATTCGTGATTCAGGCATTAAGCTTCATGCCTTGTATAATTTAAATCCACGTCTAAATTATTTTGGAGGTTATCAATATTCAGAAATAGGTGTTGGAAATTTAGAAGATGTGTCAAACCCCGATTACAAGAGGTATATAAAAAACGTTTTGCGCTCTCATGCTTTATTTAGTGAATTAACTTACGAGTCAAAGTCAGGATCTACACGTGCTAAATTTGGTTTACGAAGTAACTACATTGAAAAATTCGGAACATTTAACTTAGAACCAAGAATGAGTTTTAATCAAACATTGGGAGCTAACTTTAAATTTGAAGTTTTAGCAGAAATAAAACATCAACAAGCCACTCAAATTATCGATTTACAACAGGATTTTTTAGGTATAGAAAAGAAACGCTGGATGCTATATAACAATGCAGACATCCCCCTAATAAAGAGCAAACAGGTATCAACAGGAGTACACTATTCTAGAAAAGGTTGGCTTATTAGCTTAGAAGGTTATTTAAAAGATGTTGATGGAATTAGCTCGCGTAGTCAAGGCTTTCAAAATCAGTTTCAGTACACAAATACCGTTGGTAGTTACACGGTTAACGGCTTAGATTTTTTAATAAACAAGCAGTTTTCACATTTGAGCACGTGGTTTAGTTATTCCTACAGCAAAAACACCTACACATTTCCAGAATTAAACACCGGTACACCCTTTCCGAATAATGTAGATATTAGACACCAAATGAATCTATCTACAACCTATAATGTTAATCGATTAAAATTAGCTTTAGGCATAAATTGGCATTCAGGTAAACCAACAACTATTATGAATTACGAAGCGTCTGAAGCTTCGAACACCCTTATTTTTGAAACAGCAAATGCCTCCACTTTACCTAACTATTGGCGATGTGATTTTTCTGCAAATTATGATTTTAATTTTTTTAAAAATACAAAAGCACAGATGGGCGCATCCGTATGGAACATATTTAATACTGAAAATATCATTAACCAATATTATATTGAAAATGTAGATCAGGAAATTATTGAAGTAAAAAATACAGCTTTAGGAATTACCCCTAATATTTCCTTTAGAGTCTTCTTTTAAAGATTAATCGGTGTTCTTATTCTGCTTATTTTTCTGATGGACTTTCCCTGCAAAATACCCCAATAAAAACGGTGCAAATAAAAGAATAGCAAATAGCAACACTATATAAAACAGAATTGTTCCCGTTAAATCCTTTACATGTAACATAACCTGATCCATAACATCAATGGATATCTGTGCAGCTTCTTCTGCTACGGCCCTCCGTTCTCTTAGAATAATACTATCCAACGCAACACGTTCACGTCTAATAATTGTGTCAATAGCTTTACGTTCTAAAGACATACGTTCGCTTATAACTCCTATTTGTTCATTCAAATTAAAAAACAAAAAACGCATATCATTAGAAAAATCTTTAAGTGCGATATGCAATTTTTCAGGTGAATTCTCTGCAATATCACTCAGGCGGTCTACTTTTATTTCAATAGCAGCCATTACATCCTTAATTTGAACAGAGTCAAAGCCCTTCTCTTTTAATAAAAGTTCGGTATTCCATTTAAATTGTTTCCCTGCAGCATCAGTTGAATAAGAAAGTTTATCTGAAAAATTAGACATAACTTCAGACAGGGAACCTACGGTTGAAAACGCCAAACTATCTGGGACATTTAAAAATTCGACATATGCACTACGAATCGAATTATGTCTTAGATTAGTACTTGATATAGGATTTAATCTTGCATACTGATTAGCAAAATCTTGATGTGAAATAAAATCTTCAGGAGTAAAAAATTGTTTTGCTTTAGACTCTATATCTGCAACATTGGATTGTGAAACACTTGCCACATAATTTGTATAATCACCAAAAAAATCTTGAGCTTCATTGGTTTCCATAAAATTGCGCATTTGCAACATATAGGTCCAAGTATCCATTAAAGATAATTTTGGAGCACTCTGAAAAGCGGTGTTTTTAAACGTATTTAATGTTTCAATTTTCCAACGGTATGCATGACGCTGAATAGCTGTTTCTGGACTCGATGCAATGATACTATCTGCTGAAAACTCGACCCTATTGGATGCTTCCAAAACTAAAGACTGGGTAAGCAAACGCATATTTAAATCCTGTTTTGAAAGTGGCTCCTGAGCACTTTCTACTTTTAATAAAGAGCAACTATAAAAAAGGCCACTTATTAAAAAGACAAAAATAAGACGTGTAATAACTTTTATGATGTTAGCTGACTTCACAGTTTTAGTTTATCTTATAAAGATAACAACAAAATTGTTAATTAAGAATTTCAGTAAAGAAAAGCATCTAAAAAAGAATACTACATACGCTCTGGCACCTGAATACCTAATAAGCTAAATCCGTTTTTAATAATTTGTGCTACCGAATGAGAAATTTTAACACGGAAAACCTTTTCGTCTTCCGAATCGGCACCAAGAATAGATACGTTTTGGTAAAAAGAATTAAACCCTTTTACTAAATCGTAAGTATAATTTGCTATTAATGCTGGACTATGATTCTGTGCTGCCTGTTGAATAACCTCAGGGAATAACTCCATTTGTTTGATTAACTCACGTTCTTTTTCATGTAAATTAACAGTTGTAATAGCTCCTGAAAAATCAAAATCTGCTTTCCTTAAAATAGCTTGAATACGGGCATATGTATATTGTATGAATGGTCCGGTATTTCCTTGAAAATCTACAGATTCTTTAGGATTGAAAAGAATACGTTTTTTAGGATCTACTTTTAATATATAATATTTTAAAGCTCCCATACCTATAGTCTTGTACAGAGCTTGTTTATCAGCGTCAGTATAACCGTCTAACTTACCTAGCTCATTAGAAATTTCTTCAGCAGTATTGGTCATGTCTCGCATTAAATCGTCTGCATCTACAACGGTACCTTCTCTACTTTTCATTTTTCCGCTCGGTAAATCGACCATCCCATAACTTAAGTGAAATAAGTTTTCAGCCCATTCAAATCCTAATTTCTTTAAAATTAAAAATAGAACCTGAAAATGGTAGTCTTGCTCATTACCTACCGTATAAACCATACCTCCAACATCAGGATAATCCTTAACACGCTGAATAGCCGTTCCAATGTCTTGAGTCATGTAAACAGCTGTACCGTCGGCACGCAATACAATTTTTTCATCAAGGCCATCTTCAGTTAAATCGCACCAAACTGATCCGTCTTCTTTTTTATAAAACACGCCTGTTTTTAGGCCTTCTGCAACAAACTCCTTACCTAATAAATAGGTTTGACTTTCAAAATAAAGACAGTCAAAATTTACACCTAAATTCTCATAAGTTGCATTAAAACCATCATAGACCCAGGTATTCATTTT
Source organism: Algorimicrobium bowmanii (assembly GCF_054031195.1). The sequence continues at coordinate 1,126,614 of NZ_CM132929.1, read as the reverse complement.
TTCCCATAAAGCAACAACCTCAGCTTTACCAGCTTCCCAATCTCTTAGCATGGCTTGAGCTTCAACCATAAGTGGCGCCTCTTGTTTTGCTTCGGCTTCCGTTTTACCAGACGCAATAAGCTGGCTAACTTCTTTTTTATATTCTTGATCAAATTTAACGTAGTAATTGCCCACCAACTTATCACCTTTTAAGCCTGTAGATTCTGGAGTTTCTCCATTACCGAAACGCTCCCACGCTAACATACTCTTACAGATATGAATACCACGATCGTTTATAATTTGTGTTTTATAAACTTTTTTACCAGAAGCTTTTAAAATTTCAGAAACACTATACCCTAATAAATTATTACGAACATGCCCCAAATGCAGTGGCTTGTTAGTATTTGGCGAAGAGTATTCAACCATAACTGCCTTATCAGCATCATTTGGCGTAACAAATCCGTATTGTGAATTGTTAGCCATAGCGTTAAATGAATTAAGGTAATAACTGTCAGAAATTTCTATATTCAAAAACCCTTTAACAACATTAAATCCGTTAACAACATCAAGGTTTTCTTCCAAAAACTGCCCAATCTGTTCACCTATTTGCACAGGGTTACCTTTTACCTGGCGTAACATTGAAAACACAACAACTGTAATATCTCCTGGAAATTCTTTACGGGTTGCTTGAAATTCTACACTAGCTAATTCTATATTAAAAATAGCATTTACGGCTTGTTTTACAGATTCTGAAAGGGTTTCTTGAAGATTCATATTTCTTAATTTAAGAGGACAAAGATACTATTTTATACAAGTTTATTATGAGTTTTTACTGTTGAATTACCTAAGAGAACTTTATAAGTGCTTTAAAACGCTGCTTCCTGTAGATAATAAAACCAAATATCAAAACACTTACTTCTGTTTCTATACTATAGTATATAAAACAAATACACATTTAGATACAAACATAACTACATGTATAGTGTAAAAACAGAGCTCAACTAGTTACTATACAAAATTAAGCTTTAGGTAAGAAAACCTCAGCCATCATACAGCGAGCACTGCCGCCTCCACAGGTTTCTATTGTTTCTAGTGAACTAGATAAAATAGGACAAAAAGCTTCTATTTGTTTGATTTGATTTGGTGTCAAACTATCATGCGCAGCCTGACTCATAACTAAGTAACGTTGATTTAAATGTCCTTGAACTTGAAGCATATTACCAGCAAATTGATGCATTTGAGCTTCCGTAATGGCTATCACTTGCTTGCCGTCATCTTTTAAATTATTAAGAACAAATTTGCGTTCTTTTTTGTCATCAATACTATCTAAACAAATTATGGCAAATTTTTCTGCTAAACACATCATAACATTGGTATGATATATAGGTAGCCGCTTATTATCTACCGTTTGGTTTGCTGTAAAAAGTACAGGGGCATAATCAAAATCCTCACAAAACTCAATAAACAAATCCTCATCAGCTCTAGCAGAAAGTGCACAATAAGCTTTTTTATTAATTCGATCTAGCAGCAAACTTCCTGTTCCTTCTAAAAAAACACCTTCAGACTCAGCTTCCGTATAATCAATTATATTTTCTATTTTAAAACCCGATTCTTCCAAACGAAAAAAGATATCCTCACGACGTTCCGCTCGTCTATTTTCAGCAAACATAGGGTACAATGCTACGTCACCATTTTCATGAAAACTCACCCAATTATTTGGAAATATAGAATCCGGTGTATCTAATTCTTTAATATCATTTTCTACAATAACAGAAACGCCAACAGTACGCAATTTCTCAACAAAAGCATCAAACTCTTCTTGTGCCTTACTATTAATTTCTGCGTTTTTAAGCGCTAATTCTTCTTGAAAATAATTATTTACGGCAGTTTGTTCATTCATTCTAAAATGAACTGGACGAATCATAAGAATCGTGTTTGTAGTCTGTGGCATATCTTAAATTTTAAAATGCAAAACTATGATATTTTAAAGACTTCAGATAAGCTTTAACAATAAAAAAAACGCTAATAAAAAATAAAAAAGGCTACATAAAGCAGCCTTTTTTATTTCAATTTTATGATTGTATTATTAATTACCTTTTACTACAATTTTCTTCGAAAAATTACTTCCTGAAAGCACATACACACCAACAGCTGTAGTTTCGGGAATGGTTATTCGTGCCATACCATTGCTCGCATCATAAGCGGAGTTTGTAATAGTAATCTGTCGACCACTTATGTCATACAACTTATAGCTAGCGTTTGCAGCCGCATGTGTAACATAAATATCACCTCCTGGGGCTACGGGGTTTGGATAAATGGTTGATACATCAAACGGATTTTGACTGATACTTAATGTTGAGCCATTAAAGTAAGGTATGGCAAAATTATAAGCATCAACACCTACCACCTCTCCTATTTGACGCCCTGGAATATCATCGGCAGGAGGATGAATACCACCCCAAATACGCGACAGACTACATTGGTCTGATGCATCCCTATACGTTGCCCATTGCAAAGTAATATCCATTGAAGGGCCTTCTTCGAATACTAAAAACTCATTTTTTCTAGCCACAAATTCTCCAACACCTCCTGGGAAATATTCATCTCCGGTAATAAGGGTCATCACTTCTGCTGCAGCTCTTGAATACGTAGAGTGTCCTGAAACAAAACCAGCAAAAGGAGGTGTTACAAATGATGGGCGCTGATAAGGCCACCAATTTTCTGAAAGGATCCAACCAACACCAGCAGTATCCGTATCGGTATCATTCACAAAGTCATGACCTCTCCATGAGTAAAGTTTTATTTTCCCCACATTCTGATTCAATCCGCCTGCCAATGGATCTCCTAATTGAACTAACTCAATATATCCTGGCTCTAATTTAATTCCTTGGGGATGGTAACTTGCTAATTGATCATCTGAACTTTGACCTAAATCAGCCATATAGCGGATAGCTGATATTGGTCGGATATAATCATACCAACCTTTAATCCCCCAAGCTGTAATTGCAGCATCATGCATTGCTCCTCCTAAAATAAAATACGCTTTAACATCCCACTCTATAGGTTCCAATATATCGCCTGATCCATTAAATTGTTTTACAAACAAGGGATGGTCAGACACATGATTAAGTAAAGTAAACCAATGTCCTGGTGGGGTTTCTGAATCTGGACCATCAGCCCAAAATTCAGCTAATACTCGAGCATAATCACCACGTGGAACTACTTGTGTTGGATACGGCTGATTTGTAATAGGATTTATTGAACGTCCTGTACCGGGATCGCCTCCATTAATAAAATTGTAATAATTAGGGTATTCTGTATAATCCGATGGAAATGTTGTTATTGGCGTATTTCCTATAGCTCCCGGAGAGATATCCCACATTACTCCATCTGAAGGATCTAAATGTGCACCCCATATTGATACTAAAGCAAAATTCCACTTATAACTATCACTTGCAACACTTGAATTTGTATTATCAATATAAGGCGGTGCTACTGGGTTATGATAAACATTATAGGTATCACCATCACGGGTAAAAGCATCTTTATCTCCATTTGTCATAGCAAAAGGCATGACATTACCCCATTCTGGACTTAAGAAGTCTATAACATCCCCATCAATGAGGTTTCCACTTTGATCAATATAAGTATCTAAACTTAAAGCTTGCCAACGGTTAGGATTCGTTAAAGAGACTGCCTCATAAGCGGGTGCTAAAGGCGCATTTATAGGTTCGTAATAACCATTATCATAACCTGATATTTCTCTAGCACCGTCTGAATTACCGTAATCTATTAGTATCTGACCAATATAATTACCTAATGCTGCAGCATCACCTGTTGAATAATCGGTAGACGTGATACTAGTACTATAACCTAACTCCTGCATAATAAAATCGAATCGTTCTTGGGTTTCGATCATACCTGGCGAATTTTGAAAACGGTGCGTTAATAATCGGTACATAGCATAACTTACAGCCTTATTAACAGAATTAGCTGTACTCTCTAAAGGGGAAAACGTATTTAATGTAGAAGTAAAACCATGCACGGTATTACCTACGAGATATGGATCAGCATGTTGCCCGTTTCCTGGATTTTCAATTCCATCATAGATAGCCCAAATATCATACATCCCGACACTCGAATGAAATAAATTTCTCGCATGAACTGTAGGCCTTGCAAAATCTTTTCGAATAGCATCTAGCGTTGCTTCATTCCATATACGAGCAATAGACACATTATCTGGTGTTTCATAAATAACAATATCAACATTTAAGCTTGTTACCGGACTAGAACATAAATCTGTAGTTTCCTTTACGGTTATGGTCCCAGAATCGTTAACGCCCCATCTAACAACTAAAGTATTAGTACCTTGACCACTTACAAGCTCACCACCACTAACCGTCCATGTAATAATAGAATTTGGGTCTGTTATTGGATAAGTGTATGTTTCTTCATCTAAAAAGCCAACTGTTGTTGCTCCTGAAATAACATCTGAAGCGAGATACGAACAAGAACCATCATCAACAGTTGCATTAGGATTATAACTACACGATGTTGGATCCGTACAACCTAGTATTTTTACACTAGGTAGGATATTTAAATTAACCATACCAATCCCTTCTGTTGCTTTATAATGTGAATCACCAGGAATATTTGGATATGACTCTATTAATCCGGAAGGCCACTTGATAGTCACATCAGTAATGATGGTATCAGTACTTAATCCAAAATGAACCGGTTTACTACTTTGACCTAAAAAGCCAACTCCATGATAGTAACGTTTAAAAGTCCCGGAATTGGTTGTGATTGTTACTTCGGTACCTATGGCACTTTTATTAGAAGTAGTGCCTTCTAATGATAATTTAAAAAAATGTATAGAGTTTGGGTCTGAACCATTTAAGATCGTATTTTCATATAAAAAAGAGGTAATATCACTGTTTGTTAGATATAAATCTAAATCACCATCATTATCATAGTCAAAATCTAAAGCTTCGATGCTTATCGTTAGATCATGCAAGTTTGAAGCTATCGTTGCATTTTCAAAATTATTATCGCCTTCTACATATTTATTCTTGTAATATACGTTGTATTCTGCATTTCTATTCTCAAACGTATACCCATTAGCTATAAATAAATCCTCATCACCATCTAAATCAAAATCAGCAAAGGTGTTTCCCCAAGCCCAGCCGTTTCCAACTATATTATTTGCTAAACTTGTTTCGGAAAAAGTATTAGAACCTGTATTATGAAATAAAGCAACTTGGTCTATTCCTGTAATAAAAAAATCGAAATGCCCGTCTAAATCAAAATCCCCCATAGAGATTCCCATATCATCAAATGCATTATCTAATCCAACAGCACTAGCTTGATCAACGAAACTTGTCCCATTTTGATTGATGTACAAATAATTAGCTCGATCAAAATCATTACTAATATATAGATCCATAAACCCATCGCCATTAAAGTCATATGGCATAGCTGTAAAACTTTGCCTTATAACAGCTTCATCCAATCCTGTAGCAACCGTTACATCTGTAAAAGTACCATCACCATTATTATGGTAAAGGTAATTTGTATCGTTTCTTTCCCAATTATTAATGTAGATATCTAAAAAACCGTCGTTATCGTAATCAAACCAGGTGGCCCCCATATATTGATTATCTGTTGGTAAGCTAAAACCTGCACTTAACGTAATATCGGAAAAAGTACCATCACCATTATTCTGATAGAGTAACACATTGAACGTGTTTGTAATAAATAAATCTGGGTACCCATCATTATTAAAGTCTCCCCAAAAGGCACCCTGTTTAAACCCATCAAAACTGTAAAAAACACCCTCCTGACTATAATCATTTATCAACATGTTATTTAAGCCAGCGGCAACAGTAACATCGGTAAACGAGCCGTCATTATTGTTTTTAAACAACTTACTATGGGTGCGTTCAATACCATTTCTGTCTATAGCTTCAGCTACAACAAAAATATCCATAGCATTATCACCATCAAAATCAGCAACGGCAACGCCACTATTTTGTTCTAAATTACCCAAACCCGAAACAGCTTCAGCTCTTTGAAAAACTTGAGCCGAACTTTGCGATATTATTGTCAAAAAAAGCAGACCTGTAACCAAGCCTTTACATAGTAGAATTCCCCTCATAATCGTCTGTATTTAAACCAAATGAAGCAATTTTTATTTTCAGATAAAAATTTATTCTATCAACTGTAAATTAATCACCTCCAAAGGTATAACTCATTATTAATTTTCATAAATATAAGTTAAATTGCATTCACAAGAAACTGATTTAAAGAATTTTACGGCGTCGAATTTGATACCTGCAACATTTTTCCATTATAATAATTTTGCCCCGTTTTGGCGAAATTACATATATAATCGGCCATGGATTCAGGAGTAGTTGGCACTTTGAAGCCTGGAAAAGCTTCTTCTAACATTTCTGTTTGAACGGCCCCTAATGCAAGTACATTAAAACAGATACCCGTATCTTTAAATTCTTCCGCCCATAATTCTGTAAGGGTTATAACCGCTCCTTTACTAGAACTGTAGGCAGACAGCCCAGGAAATTTAACACTCCCTTGAACACCACCCATAGAGCTTATAGTTACAACATGACTTTGTGCCTTTAAATAAGGCAAAACTAAACGTGTCATTTCTGCAACGCCAAAAACATTAGTTTTATAAACATATTCGAAATCTTCCAAAGTAGTTTCTTTAAAAGGTTTATTAACTAAAGCTCCAGCATTGTTAATTAGAATATCTACTTGGCTCCAATGTTTTTGGATAAAGTCATCTACTTTCTCATAGGCCGATTTATCAGATAAATCAAATGGGAACGCCGTAACATTAGCTAAATTTAAATCCGATATCGGTTTTGAATTTCTAGAAAGTGCCAAAACTTGATATCCCTGCTCCGAAAACAACTTTACAAGTTCAAAGCCTATGCCTCTACTTGTTCCGGTAATTATTACATTTTTACTCATCGTTCATTTTTATTTCTTGAGTTGGTGTATTCGTCATTTTTTCAATTCCTGGAATCAATTGATTTATAAGTTCTGCCATATGATTATAATCTAACTTCTCAATTTCATCATCTACATGGTGATAGAAATCATAATTGGACAAATCACATGATGAAATTGTATGCGAAGGCATACTAAACACTTGGTAAAAAGGGTAGTTATCCGACGCTTTAAATAAGTTATACTTTTTAGCTACATCTGACTCTCCTAAGAATTTAGTTCCGATATATTCATTAATTTTTACAGCCATATTAGATTTATCATAACCCGTTACGAAAGCCACATAATCCCGATCTTTAAATGGAACACCTATCATTTCTAGATTAACAACTGTATATAAATTAGCATTTTCAGTTTTTAAACGCTTTGCTAAATGTTTGGATCCTAATAAACCCATTTCTTCAGCAGAAAACAATACAAACATAATACTTCGTTTATTAGTTTTATGCGCTCCAAAATAACGTGCTAGTGCTAAAACCGCCGAAGTTCCCGCAGCGTTATCATTTGCTCCATTTGCAATCGAATCGGATGCTACCGCTTTTGCTTTTGTACCTATATGATCATAATGCGCACCGATAACAATAATTTCATTTTTTAATGTAGCATCAGTACCTTCTAATACACCAACAACATTATAAGCATCTAAACCTTTTGCTTTAAAATCATCCCTGTATGTTTTATAATACGGTTTTACACCAAATGCTTTTAATTGTGTTTCTATATAATTTGCTGAGGCTTCAATTCCTTCACCTCCAGTTCCGCGTCCCATTTGAGCATCGGAAGCTAAAAATGATACTGTTTGCTTGACTTCGTCGGGAGTTACCTGACTAGTCTTTTCCGAATTAACTATCTGTTTTTCTTGCTGTGCAAAACAGTTAAACATACAAAAGACTGCTAATAAAAAAACTGTGTTTTTCATAAATACATCGTGTTAGTTGCGCCAATAATAAGCGCCTTTTTATTAAAGTTTAAATATAAAAAAATCCTACTTGAAAAAGTAGGATTTTATATATAGTGTTATATATATCTTATTAATTACACTAACATGGTAATTGGATTTTCAATATAGCCTTTTAAAGTTTGTAAGAACTGAGCGCCTGTGGCACCATCTACTGTTCTATGATCACAAGCCAAAGTTAACTTCATTGTGTTTCCGGCTACTACCTGTCCATTTTTAACTACTGGTTTTTGCACAATAGCTCCTACAGAAAGGATAGCTGAGTTAGGTTGATTGATGATTGAAGTAAAACTCTCAATCCCAAACATTCCTAAATTAGAAATAGTAAAAGTACTACCCTCCATTTCTTGAGGTGTTAGCTTCTTACTCTTAGCTTTTCCTGCATACTCTCTTACAGCCGCTCCTATTTGCGGTAAAGATTGTTCATTAGCAAAACGCACAACTGGTACAACTAATCCGTCAGGCACAGCAACTGCAACACCAATATGAACATGATTGTTCAGTATCATCTTATCATCAAACCATTGCGAATTTACTTGAGGATGCTGTTTTAAAGCTAAAGCACATGCTTTCACTACAATATCATTAAAGGATATTTTAGTATCGGGAATAGAATTATATTGAGAACGGAAAGCAATAGCATTATCCATATCAAATTCTACGTTTAAGTAGTAATGCGGAGCAGTAAATTTAGACTCACCTAAACGCTTAGCAATAACTTTACGCATTTGCGAGTGTTTCACCTCATCAAAATCCTCTTGACCTGTAGGCACAAACTTACCAACTGAAGCAGCACTTGCAGCGGCTGGTTTAAAGTTTTCGATATCACGTTTAACAATACGACCATTTTCGGCAGAACCTGTTACTTGAGAAATATCAATACCACGTTCTTCTGCTATTCTTTTTGCTAATGGTGAAATGAAAACACGACCACTATTTGAACTTGCATTTGTTTTCGGAGTTTCAGCAGGCTTATTTACAACCGCTGCTTTTGATTCCTTTTTAGGTTCTGTTTTTTCAGCTTGTACAGGTTCTTTTGGTGTATCTTCTTTTTGATTACCGCCTGAAACTTTAAAGTTTTTAGCAACACTTGAAACATCTGTTCCTTCAGGGCCAATAATAGCTAAAAGTGCATCTACTTTAGCAGACTCACCTTCTTCTAAACCAATGTGTAATAACGTTCCTGATTGAAAAGATTCAAACTCCATTGTAGCTTTATCTGTTTCAATTTCGGCTAAAATATCACCTTCTTCAACAGCATCACCTACGTTTTTCAACCAAGTAGCAACTGTTCCTTCTTCCATCGTATCACTTAATCGTGGCATGGTAACAACAATAACACCTTCTGGTAATTCAGAATTCTCAGTTTCATTAGAATCTGATTCATCGGTTGTTTCCGGCTCTGATTTTTCAGCTTCAGTTGCATTATCAGCAGAGTCGCTCGTAGTATTTCCATTTAATAACTCTGAAATATCTTCACCTTCATCACCTATAATAGCCAAAAGTTCATCTACTTTAGTTGTCTCACCTTCTTGAACACCAATATGTAATAAAGTGCCTTCATGGAAGGATTCGAACTCCATAGTAGCTTTATCGGTTTCAATTTCGGCAAGGATATCTCCTTCTTCTATTTTATCACCAACTTGCTTTAACCACGTTGCAACGGTACCTTCTTCCATGGTATCGCTTAAACGAGGCATGTTTATAATTTCAGCCATAGTTTATATTTTATGTTGAATAAATGGATAATCTTCTTGTTCATAAACAACGTCATACATAACGTTCTTATCTGGGTATGGAGATTCTTCTGCAAACTTTTCACATTCGCTTACTAATTCTTTCACACGTTTATCGATAACTTTAATATCATCTTCATTAGCATAACCTTCTGCAAGAATTGTATCTTTTACTTGCGTAATAGGATCTATTTTCTTGTATTCTGCTACCTCATCTTTCGTTCTATAATGTTGAGCATCACTCATAGAATGCCCTCTATAACGGTACGTTTTAAGTTCTAAAAATGTTGGTCCATCACCACGTCTAGCGCGTTGAATAGCTTCATCAAAAGCTTCCGCTACTTTAATTGGATTCATGCCATCTACTGGTCCACAAGGCATTTCATAACCACGACCTAATTTCCAAATATCAGTATGATTAGCTGTACGTTCAACTGATGTACCCATAGCATATCCATTGTTTTCACAAACAAAAACTACTGGTAATTTCCATAGCATGGCTAAGTTAAACGTTTCATGAAGCGAACCTTGTCTTGCAGCACCATCACCAAAGCAACAAATAGTTACGGCATCACTACCGTGGTATTTATCACCAAAAGCGATACCTGCTCCTAATGGTATTTGACCACCAACAATACCATGACCACCATAAAAACGATGTTCTTTAGAAAAAATATGCATAGAACCACCTAAACCTTGAGAAGTTCCGGTTGCTTTACCATATAATTCCGCCATAACACGCTTAGGATCTACACCCATACCAATTGGCTGAACGTGATTCCTGTAGGCCGTAATCATTTTATCTTTAGTTAAATCCATAGCATGCAAAGCGCCTGCTAAAATGGCTTCTTGACCATTATATAAGTGAAGAAATCCTCTTACTTTCTGTTGAATGTATACGGCAGCAAGTTTGTCTTCAAACTTTCTCCAGAACAACATATCTTCATACCATTTAAGGTATACTTCTTTGGTTATCTTTTGCATTTGGTAACGTTATAAATTTGATAAACGAATAAACAAAAGTAACACTTTAGTTAGTAATGAAAAAACCGAAAAACGTAAAAATTACTATTATTAAAATTTTAAGCTTTACGAAATCGTTATAGAAATGTTTTATCGAATAATAAAGGCAACAAATTAGCTAGTGAATTGGATTTTACCACTTTTCCTGTTTCTCCCATAAAATAAATTTCTATTGGTGAATTTTGTTTCACTTCGTATTCTGCAATTGCTTGACGACAAGCACCACATGGTGGAATTGGAGACATGGTATGTTTAATATTGGAACCCGCTATTATAGCCATACGAACAACTTTAGCTTCAGGAAATTGTGATCCAGCATAGTAGATAGCTGTACGTTCTGCACAAAGCCCTGATGGATAAGAAGCATTTTCTTGATTATTACCCGTTATAACCTGATCATTATCTAATAGCAAAGCTGCTCCTACACTAAAGTTAGAGTAAGGCGCGTAAGCTTTACTTCTAGCTTCCGTAGCTTTGGTCATTAAGGAAGCGATATCTTCAGGCAATTCCTCAAAATTATCATAAACCTGTAAAACGGATTCTATTTTTACTTCTTTCATAAGGTGTATATATCTACTAAATTAAGAAACTATTTTAGACAAAAAAAACTATTACGAGACGTAATAGTTTTTTTTGATTTGTTTGTACTAAAGATTAATATTCTCTATAGGTTCCTGGACCTAAGTTAAACGTTAAAGAAAAACGCAATGTGTTTTCTAAAGGGTTTTGCACCTTTGATGCAGAAAATAGGTAAGATAAATCGATACCTATAACATTATATTTAAAACCGGCTCCAATGGCAAAAAATTGTCTCGCTCCTTTTGTTGAACTTTCATGGAAATAACCAGCGCGCAATCCAAAAGCATCTTGATACATATATTCAGCACCTAAAGCCCATGTCCATTCTTGCATTTCTTCACTAAATCCGCCTGGTGCATCACCAAAAGATTGAAACATTCCCTTAAAGAATCCAACATCTGGATCTTGACCATCAATAATAACATTTGAAGAAACCACAGAACCTAAATCATCGGTATCTGGGTTGTATTCGCCATTACCATCATTATCAACATATTCGTATTCTGTTCCATAAATAGGAGGAGTTGGTACTAATAGCTTAGTTACTTCCCCCGTTACAGACACTTTATTATAATCATCTAGAATAAAATCAAATCCACCACCTAAACGTAAAGTTGTAGGTTGAAAGTTTTCTTGTCCACCTTCATCATATTTAAATTTAGGTCCAATATTCTGAATAGCAAAACCTAAACGTGTACGCCCGTTAAAATTAGCATATGCTTCTTCTTCACTTTGGTAGTAACCTGATATATCAACACCAAAAGTAGAAGCTGCATTTGCATCGGCATCAATGGCATCAATTTTTAAATCTGAACGTGAATAACGCATTGCTACAGACATAGCAAATTGTTCACTTAATTTTAAAGAGTAAGAACCATCAAATGAAAATTCATTTGGCTTTACTTCCAAAGGTAAAGAGTTTTCATCTTGTCTTAATTCAATACCACCAAGGCCAAAGAAACGAAAACTTGCAGCAAAAGCACTACGCTCGTTAATACGGTTATAATAGGTTAGGTATCCTAAAGAAATATCGTTTACTAATTTGGTTAAGTATGGTGTATAACTCAAACTAAAACCTTGTTTGTTTTCTGAAAAAGCATATTTAGAAGGATTCCAGTTTTGAGAATAAGCATCTACAGAAGTAGCAACCCCCATATCTCCCATTGCCGCACCACGTGCTTCAGGGGCTATTAATAAAAAAGGCATTCCTGTTGTTACGACTCTAGAATCGTTATTGTTTGGTAACACAACTGTTTGCGCAAACATTTGGTGTGTAAAAACAACGGTAAAAAGTAATAAAATGTGATTTTTCATAAATTGAATTTATTTAGCAAATATAATGTATTATTAGAGTATTACAAGTTTCTCAATTTTTTCAACAGATTTATTAAGCAAAGGAGAATGTACAGTTAGTTTATAGATATAAACACCTTTTCCTATTTTATCGCCAAAATCATCTCGACCATCCCAAACGATATCTCTAGAAAGGGCTGATGTCCCTTTTCCGCAACATTCCGATGAGTTGGTTTGGCCATTTAACGTTCTCACCAATTTCCCTGAAACGGTGAATATTTGTACTGAAACGTCTAAAGCGTCTGAACTATTGTGGTTAAACCAAAATTCGGTGTAATTAACAAACGGATTCGGGTAATTTAACACATTATCAATAACGAGACTTTCATTTTCATCATGAACAACAAACTGAATTTCGGATGTAGATGAGTTATTATATACATCCCACGCTTTTAAACTTAAGGTATGTAAACCTGGTTCCAAATCTCGTAATGGATAATTAGCTATCCCGCGTTGAAAATCGTCAATTTCGGTTTGGTAATAATCGTTTAATACAAACGGGTTCGTTTCATCGCCATCCAAAATAGCTACTATATCATGACCAATACCACTAGCTGTATTGATACCATTTTCATCCTCAAGTTTTACAAGCAAACTTGGAGAGTTATTAGTAATACCACCAGAAACAAAATTCTCATCATTCATATACAATTGAATAACGGGGCCGATAGCATCTTCTGGTGCCGACTCGTTAAGACCACCGATAAGTATTCCTGTATTACTACCACCAGCTTGATCTATTAATGTATTTTCTTTCTTTGCATAAAAACTAACACGTCCGTCTCCGACAGGAATTCCAATATCTCTAGGCACAATAAACTCAAACTCAAATATCCCGTTCGTGATAGATGCTTGTCCTCTAAAAATAGTTGCTCCTAAAGTTTCGTAATCCATAATAATAAGTTCACCACCTTCGGTAACACCATTATTCCCTAACGTACTACGTTCTATTTTTTTATCATAAATATTAACAGCCAATACACCGTTATAATTACTTATAATATTCCCTGCTGTATCAGTAACTTCTCCTGCTATTTTTGCACGACTTAAAGCTTCTAAAGTTGGTGTTGTTTGCGATACAGAAATATCATTAACATGGGTTAAACGAATGTTTGGAGTTGGGAATGCTAATTTCATAGCTGGATCTCCAATAAAAAACACCAAGCGGCGTTGACCAATTCCTGAAATGGTTGGATCCGTTTTTGTTAAACGCAAAGCTTCTGCCATACTTGGGTACTCATCATCCGAATACGTATCGTCTGGATTAAAAGAAAACAAGTATTCTTCAAGTTTTGTATTAAAGGAAATACCTACACTCACAAATATTTGACGTGTGGTGGTTATTAAACCAATGGCTCCACCTTCTTTATTCCAGTAGGTAAATTCACCAGCAGTAGGTCGTAGCGGATTATCAAAACGTGTATACTCACAAGTAACTGTTACAAAACAATTTAAACGACAAACATTATTAAGGTTTTGAACATCTACTTTTTCAAAAATACGCTCTTTAGCCAAGCCATCTTCTCCTCCATGACCGAAGTAATTAACAACCAATGCACCACTTTCAATAGCATTTGTTATGGCTGTGGTAACAGCAGGATATCTATCACCACCAGCAGATGACTCTTGAATATAGGCATCTGAATGTATTTTAGTTACATTAATAAATGGTTTAGCCGCTGCAATATTATCGCCAATGGTATTTGTAGTAAGTTGAATATCTTTTTCCCAAGCTTCATCTACATCATCAGAGATTACAATAACATTATTACGCCAATTTCCATAGGAAGCTTCTGTATAATAAGAAGCTACTTTATCAACCATTTCTTTAGCCTGTTGTGGTGATGTTGCTAAAATTCTACCAATAGCAATATCTAGCTTATCAGATGTTTGCATGGTTCCTTCATTGTCATCCATCATACCATAAAAGTCATCGGAAACAAAAGAACTTGTTAAGTTAAAACTATCATAAGCATGCCAAGATGGAACCACATTGGTATTATTAGGTATCCGATCTTTATAATCAAAAGAACCATCACCAAATAAACAGAGGTATTTCAATCTGTTTTCCGGACTACTGGCATTATCATACACATATTTCACAAAGTTTCTAATAGCCCCAATATCTTGAGTTCCTGGACCAAATTCTTTATAAATATCCGATAGCTTCACTACCTTAACATTTAAATTATATTGGTTTCTATTTATTTGCGCTAATCGTTCTGCTTGCGTAGAATAGTTATTAGGTGATATTATAATGTAATCAACATCCTGAAAAGCTCCTTGGGAATTATTAAAAATACTCCCCTTTAAATTTTGATTATTTACATACCCATTGTAAGTACTAATAGGCTCATAGTAGCCTGTTGAAGGCACCGCTACAAACTCTCTTAAGACTCCTAAATTAGAAGTAAAACTAAAAGTAGAACTTGCGTTAGTATTGGTCGCACTTTTAATATTATACAAATCGGTAACCTCCCACACTTCTTTTACTTGTGCAGCATTAGTTAGAATATACTCACCTATCCCTGAGGCACCAGTAACATCGGTATTTTTAAATTTAAATTGATTTCCTGCATATGCTAAATCTCGCGTAGCTTCCAATGATATATAATCGATATAAGCTAAGGCTGAAGGATTACCTCCGTTGTCGTAATTTAGACTAACATTGATATCCGAATTAGTAACATCAATAAACCCTTCAAAAGCAGACTCACTAACCAAAGAGTTTTGATTTACAGGTGGGATTGAAATATTTGAAACGGTAACACTATTAACCGAAATTTCCATATTGGAAGGTATTTCGGAGGTTGAAGCCACAAAAGCTTTTAATTTCACCGGAATACTTGTTATTAAATTCGGAAATGAGAACTCAAAAGTTTTTGATGGCTCAATATCAAACTGATCGCCATACCAACGTCTACCAACACTTGCTAAATTGTACTCATCTACTTCGTGAAATTTATAATCTTGAAAAGTAGTAATTGCCATATCTATAGAGCCAGTAGGCTGTGACATCGGCTGAATACGTTTTCCATTTCCTTGACTAATATTTATGTAATAATATGTTTGATTGTTATAAATATTAATATTGGTATTTCTATCTATATCGTATCCGTTTGGACCTTCAGCATAAAATAGAATATAGTCTGTATCATGAAAATACCCATCTGTTTCACCTATAACTCTAACCGCATTTTCTTGTAAATCATAAGGGTAATAATCTGAATTAGCATAGGGAATCATACGACCTCCATTCCCATAAACTTTGATAGTACGCGGATCTACAGATTCTAAATTAACTCCTAATTGTTCTAAAAACTGACGCGTTAATTTAAAAACACCAGTCCGTTCTACAGGAAAACGATACCATGCTCCTGAACTCAAAACAGAATTCGAAATTTCAGACCTATCATATGAACGTGATGCACTCGCACCAGTGTTGTATTGAACGGTAAATTGTGTGATTTTTTTATAAACATTGTTCTCTTTTATTATAGGAGACACTGTTAAGAAAATACTTTTCTTATCCCGACTAACACTATTTTTCAAACTGTAAGTTAGCTTATTAGGTATCGTTTTTAAATCGACATCCAACAACTCACTTTTAGAAATATTTGCATAGCTAACGTTTACAATTTGGGCCGAATTCTCATTTATAGATTGTTGCGAATCCCATTGCGCTGTAAAAGCTAAACCGGAACTTAAATTATAACTAAAATACTCTGAATTAAAGGCAGGAACTGATATAGAAAAACTTTCATTAGAAAGTGTTTTACTGCCATCCCAAACAATCTGAAATTGTTTTTGCTGTGAAAAAACAGCAACAGAAGTCAATAGAAAAACTAATATTAAGGGTAAAAAATTCTTTTTCATCACACAAATAACGCAATTTAACGCTGCATATTATTATAAAACAAACAATTTTAAAAAAACGAAACGAAATTACAATAATAAAATAATAAACGTAACGTTATAGCTTTGTAAACTTTAGACCAATATTAAAAAAACGTCTTAAAATCCGTATTTGTTAGGATTAAGTGGAAAAACAATTCAGTTAATTTTAAATAATCACTTGTAATTTTAAGTAGAATTATTATATTGCGTCACCAAAATTATTAATGGCTTACTTAAACGTATGGATATGAAAAAAGTATTAACAATAAAATTATTGTTAGTTTTAACAATAGCTGTAACGGCTGTTGGTTGTAAACGATCGTCTAGCTCTAACAGCTCAAGAGCTACTGGTTGGGATATTAATTCTAAAGATGGAGGATTCCAATATAATACAAGTTTTAAAGGACAAGAAGCTGGTCCAGGCTTAGTATTTGTAGAAGGTGGAACATTTACAATGGGTAGAGTTCAAGATGATGTTATGCATGATTGGAACAACTCACCAAACCAACAACACGTTCAATCTTTTTATATGGACGAAACGGAGGTTACAAACTTAATGTATTTAGAATACTTAGATTGGATTAAGCGTATCTACCCGCCAACAGAAGAAAATTTTAAAGCTATTTACGATGGTGTACTTCCTGATACTTTAGTTTGGAGAAACCGTTTAGGTTATAACGAAGTAATGACAGAAAACTATTTACGTCACCCTGGTTATGCTGAATACCCTGTAGTTGGTGTAAGTTGGATTCAAGCTGTTGAATTTGCTAACTGGCGTTCAGATCGTGTAAATGAATCTAACTTAGAAGATGCTGGTTACATACAAAGAGATGCTAAATTAAATGATGTATCTGCTGATGCAACATTTAATACAGACACATATATCAACGCACCTTCACAAGTTTATGGAGGAAACACTGCTCTTACAGATCCGACAAATACACGTCGTCGTGTTCAAACAAATGCAGCTGGTGATCCAATAAACGTGAATGCAACTCGTGAAACAGGTATTATTTCACCTAAATACAGACTACCTACAGAAGCTGAGTGGGAATATGCTGCTTTAGGATTAACATCTGTTCGTAGTTATAATGTATATAGAGGTCGTAAAAAATATCCTTGGGATGGTCAGTACACACGTTCAGGTAAACGTAAAGTAAGAGGTGATCAATTGGCTAACTTTAAGCAAGGTAAAGGTGATTACGGTGGTATAGCAGGATGGTCTGATGACGGTGCTGATATTACAAACGCTGTAAAATCTTACGAGCCTAATGATTTTGGTTTATACGATATGGCTGGAAACGTAGCCGAATGGGTTGCTGATGTTTACAGACCAATTGTTGATGACGAGTTTAGTGACTTTAATTACTACCGTGGTAATGTTTATACAAAAAATGAACTAAATGAAGATGGTACAGTTAAAATTGTAACACCTGATGAAATTAAGTTTGATACTTTACCTAACGGAAAAGTTGTTGCAAGAAACTTACCAGGAGAAATTCACCAAGTACCTGTTGATGAAAACGAAACATATCTAAGAACAAACTTTGATACAAGTGACAACAGAAACTTTAGAGATGGTGACAGACGTTCTTCTCGTGACTATAGCGATGGTTTTTCAGAAATGGATGAGTCTGGATCAGAAATGACTCATACAAGTAAAATGTATAACTCTCCAAAACATAATGTAGAAATGGATTCTGCAGGCCAGTTAATTCGTGAATACGACAGATCTGATAAACGTACATCTTTAATTAACGACGAAGCTCGTGTATATAAAGGTGGTTCTTGGAAAGATAGAGAATACTGGTTAGACCCTGCTCAACGTCGTTATTTCCCACAAAATATGGCTACAGATTATATTGGATTTAGATGTGCTATGTCACGTGTAGGTTCTAAATCTGAAGACAGTGGAAAAAGAAAAAACTAAAATAAATTCTTTTTAAAATTTATATAAAGTCCTGACAAATGTCAGGACTTTTTTTATACATTTATTTCATGGATTTACAATTATTACACCAACACTTTTTAGACTGTGAAAGCGTTTGTACAGACACGCGTAAAATAACAACAAACTGCATGTTCTTTGCCTTAAAAGGAGCCAATTTTAATGGCAATACCTTTTCAGAACAAGCCCTGAAAGAAGGTGCTAAATTTGTAATAATTGACGATAAAAATTATTACAAAGACAAGCAAACAATATTAGTAAACAATGTTCTGGAAACACTACAAGCACTCGCTCGATACCATAGAGAATATTTAGGTATTCCTATCATTTCATTAACAGGAAGCAATGGTAAAACAACAACCAAAGAACTTATAAATGCTGTTTTATCAAAAAAGTATAAAACCTCAGCTACTTTTGGTAATTTAAATAACCATATAGGAGTTCCCCTCACCTTACTAGCAATGGATAAACAAACTGAGATTGGTATAGTTGAAATGGGTGCAAACCATAAAAAAGAGATCGCATTTTTATGTGATATAGCACATCCAGATTTTGGATATATTACAAATTTTGGAAAAGCACATTTAGAAGGGTTTGGAGGTGTTGAAGGTGTAATAAAAGGGAAAAGTGAATTATATACATATCTAAAAGCTGCTAACAAATCAATATTTGTAAATGCAGATGATGCTATTCAGGTAACCCATACTCAAAATGCTCAAGTTATTTCATTTGGTGAGAGCTCCAAAAACGAAACACTTACTATACAGTTTTTAGAAGCAAACCCATTTGTGAAATTAACATATAAAGACACCCAAATTTCGAGTCAATTAATTGGTGAATACAACTTTACTAATATAGCTGCAGCCATTAGTATTGGAAATTACTTTAAAGTCCCGACAGACGCTATAAAACTTGCAATAGAAAATTACGTACCAACCAATAATAGATCACAAATAATCACCAGAGACTCTACTAAGATTATTTTAGATGCTTACAATGCTAATCCATCTAGTATGAAAGTCGCTCTTACTCATTTTTCTAACCAAGACGCACCAAATAAAATAGCTATTTTAGGAGATATGTTTGAATTGGGACAAGAAGCTAAAAAAGAACACCAAACTATTGTAGACTTAGCATGCCAACTACCTATCGATAAAATCTACTTTTTAGGAGAGAATTTTAATCTCACAACAAGTGATAATCCGAAATGCTCATTTTTCAGCTCATTTAAGGCTTTTAAAGACGCATCTAACAACTTAGCCTCAAATAATACGCTTATATTAATAAAAGGCTCTAGAGGGATGGCATTAGAGCGTATATTAGATATTATTAACTAACTCGTCTAAACCTATCCAATAGAATGCATATTAAACAAAAAAAGCAAGCTGTAACAGCTTGCTTTTTTTGTTTAACCCTATCCAGCTATCCAATCATTTAAGTTTAAAATACGCTTTTGAGTATGCCTTAAAAACACCTTCTTTAACCAATAGAATAATCAGTTCTTAAAACATTTAAAAAGGCCAGTTCATTAAAGTTTTTAATGAGACATGAAAAGTGTTTTTTAAAACCATTGAGAAACGGTATAAAATAAAAAAAGGTCTGTTAAAAACAGACCTTAATTTTTGTGGGTGATGAGGGATTCGAACCCCCGACCCCCTCGGTGTAAACGAGGTGCTCTGAACCAACTGAGCTAATCACCCTTCGTAATCGGACTGCAAAGATAGTATACTTTTTTACTTCTCAAAACATTTTTTAAAAAAAATTTAAATTATTTCTGCAACAACAAAGGTACTACCTCCAATATAGATAATATCAGTGTCTTTTGAAGCCTTTTTTGAAGCCTTAAACGCTTCATTTACACTGCTGTATGAAAAACCATTAAAATTATGCTCTAAAAAAATATTTTTTAATTTTTTTTCGTCTAATCCGCGTGGCACATTTGGTTTGCAGAAGTAATAAGTGGCATTTTTAGGTAATAAAGGTAAAATAGACTCTACATCTTTATCGTTTACCACTCCAAAAACAATGTGTAGCGTTTCATATTCCAATTCTAATAGCTGCTGCATCACCAATTTTAATCCATCTTCATTATGAGCTGTATCACAAACAATAAATGGTTTTGATTGTAAAACTTGCCATCTACCTTGAAACCCTGTATTGAAACGTACTTTTTTCAAACCGTTTATAATTTGTTCCTCTGTAATTTTAAATAGGTCATTATTTAGAACATCAAGGGCTTGTATAACTGTTGCAATATTTTCCTTCTGATATGCACCTTCTAAATCTGAATGGTATCTCTTGGTTTCATTCTCATCTGCAAAAAAAATAGGCGCATCTAAGTTAGACGCTTGCTCTATGAACACTGGTTTCGTTTCAGCTTGTGTTCTTCCAATTATAACTGGTATTCGTTTTTTTATAATACCAGCTTTTTCAAAAGCTATTTGCTTTAGTGTAGTTCCTAAAAACTGAGTATGATCTAAACCTATATTGGTTATTATAGAAAGTTCAGGTAATATGATATTCGATGAATCTAACCTGCCTCCTAATCCTACCTCTATAATAGCAACATCAACTTTAGCTTCAGAAAAATATTGAAAAGCCATTCCCGTGGTCATTTCAAAGAATGATAAATTAGTTTTTTCTAAGTAGATTTTATGGCGATCAATAAAGGATATTACAAAATCCTCACTAATCATCTGACCGTTTATACGAATACGCTCGCGATAGTCTTTTAAGTGCGGTGATGTAAATAAACCGACCTTATACCCTGCCTCTTGAAGCACGGATGCCAACATACTACTTGTAGATCCTTTTCCGTTAGTACCGCCAACATGGATACTCTTAAACGTATTTTGAGAATTATTTAAATAGTTAGCAAAACCTATCGCGTTATCTAAGTTTGCTTTAAAGGCGCTCTTTCCTTGCCTTTGATACATTGGAAGTTTTGAGAACATCCAATTTAAAGTATCTTGATATGTCATGAATTATTGACCTAAATTGAAATTTACTTTTACAAACCCAACTTGTTTAACTGGTGCATTGGAGTCGGGACGCCATTTATGAGATAAGGCTATTTTTTTTGCAGGTTCTAATAAACATTCAGCTGTATTTGTAGTTCCTTTAACTCCTGGGGTTGCTTCAACAACTTGACCAGAGCGGTTAACAATAATTTTCACGATTACCATTCCAGACTCATTACAGTCTTGTTTAAGTTTTTGATAAGATGCTTTACCTCTACCATTCAGTCCGTAACCAACACCGCCGCTTCCAGATCCAGGATCTCCAAAATAACTAGCGGCATAAGGATCTCCATCTAATTGACCTTTATCTCCTGCTGTATTATCGTCACCTTCACTACCGGATACAGTACCTTCAGACTGACTAACACCACCAATTAAAGCGTCTAGTTTTTTCTTTTTAGCCTCTTTTTCAGCTTGCTCTTTAGCTTTTTGAGCTGCTTCCGCTTTAGCTTTCTCAGCTGCTTCTGCTTCCGCCTTTGCCTTAGCTTCAGCTTCTTCTTTGGCTTTCGCTTTAGCTTCAGCTTCTTTCTTTTTCTCGATAGCTAATGCTTCTTCGTTTTCTTGTGTAACAACCTCTTCTGCTTGTGCTTGTTCTGATGAAGCAGCAGTAGGTTTTGTTTCTACTGGCTCACTAATAGCTTCTTCAGGTGGGCGTTGTATGTTTTTAGGTTCTGATTTAACCGGTTCTGTAGGTTGAATATTACCACTACCCACAGCAGAGTTACCGAAATTTACAGCTACACCGTATTCTTCAGGAGGATCCATATAAGGTGGACCAACCACAAACAATAGTAAAACCAAGATTAAAACAATTAATGTTGTAATCTTGGCTGAATTTCGTTCGTGTTTGGTTTCTAAAAACTTCATATAATTTATAACCTAGTTAGGTTTAACTGCTAAAATGACCTTAATTTTGTTCCTATTAGCAATATCCATGACTTTTACAACATTATCAACAGGTACTGTTTTCTCTGCTCGTAAGACAACTGTTGGCTTTTCTTGGCTAGATAAGGCATTTAATAATTCACCTTCTAACATACTTTCACCTACTAATTTTTCATCAATGTAATACCTAAGATCTTTAGTGATACTAACAGCTACAGATTTTTTATTCTCTGTTTTACCATTAGCACTTGGCAGTAAGATATCTATAGCGCTAGTTGTTACCAAAGTAGATGCTATCATAAAAAATATAAGTAATAGGAAAACAATATCCGTCATAGACGACATATTGAACTCGGGGGTTACTTTATTTCTTCCTCGTATGTTCATATTAAATAGGTTCGTTTAGGTGATCTAAAAACTCTAATGAATTTGCTTCCATTTGATACACAACCTTATTTGTTTTAACAACCAAGTGGTTATAACTTATATAAGCTACAATACCTACTATTAAACCAGCTACAGTTGTTGTCATAGCAGTATATAAACCACTAGCTAAAACATCCATTTGGATAGTTCCACCAGCATTTGCTAATTCAAAAATGGCTAAAATCATTCCTACTACGGTTCCTAAAAAGCCAATCATAGGAGCAGCACCTGAAATTGTAGCTAAAATGCTGACATTTTTTTCTAAACCATAAATTTCTAAACGACCAGCGTTTTCAATAGCTGTATTAATATCCTCTAATGGTTTCCCTATTCTTGAGATTCCTTTATTGATTAATCGTGATACTGGAGAGTTTACTTGGGCACATAATAACTGTGCTGCATCTATGCGTCCATTACTAACATGATCTTTTATTTGATTCATAAAATTACCATCAATTTTTGATGCTGCTTTAATAGCAAATAATCGTTCAAAGTAAATGTAACAAGCTACTACTAATAGTATAAAAAGTAAGGCTATTATTATTTGACCTGCAACTCCTCCACTACTAATTAACTCTATAATAGATAATGTTTTTTCAACTGGCTCACCTTCTGTAAGTATCTCTGCGTTATCTTGTGCAGCTTGTATCGTTGTATTCATCATATGGTTTTGACTCTTAAATTAAATAACGTAATAAATTGAATAAAATTATATTAGAAAATAGTTCTTGTAAACATAAAGGCTACAGCTCCAACTAAAAATCCAATTAATGCTAACCAAGCTATTTTTTTAAGGTACCAGAAAAAATCTATTTTTTCCATTCCCATAGCAACAACACCTGCTGCCGAACCTATAATTAACATACTTCCTCCTGTACCTGCAGCGTAAGCTATAAAGTGCCATAACTCATTATCTATTGGCTCTGAAAACATACCTAAACTTGCTGCCACCAATGGCACATTATCAATAACTGCTGAACCAACTCCCATTAGTAAAACAACTAAATCAGAAACACCTGCATGGTGTAACTCGGTTCCTAACATTGGCATATTGTCTTGTAAAGAAGAGGCAAAACCAAATAAAATACCTAAGGATTCTAAAGCAGCTACTGCCATTAAAATACCTAAAAAGAATAGGATACTTGGAAGCTCGATTTTAGATAAGGATTTATGTACTGGACTATGATGCCCTTCATGATCTGCTGTTTCATCTGTATCAAACGACATGGCAAATTTTCTATTACTATAAACTTCAGCAAAAATAGCCACAATACCTAATGCTAACATCATTCCTACATACGGTGGCAAATGAGTCACCGTTTTAAAAATTGGTACAGAAATAATTCCTCCTAACCCTAAATACAACATAATAGCACTGTATTTACTCTTAGGCTTATCTTCTCCATCTTCGTCATTTTCAATTGTACCTTTAAAAGCAGGTAAAAATGATGCGATAAAAGTTGGAACAACCATACATAGTAATGATGGTATGAATAAGTATACAAATAGATGACCACTTGTTACTTTCTTACCAATCCATAACATAGTAGTAGTAACATCACCAATAGGAGACCACGCTCCTCCTGCATTTGCTGCAATAATGATTAAACCTGCATACCATATTCTAACATCGCGATCGTAAATTAGTTTCTGAAGTATTGATATTAAAACGATAGTAGCTGTTAGGTTATCAATAATGGCTGATAAAATGAAAGCTAAAAAAGCAAATATCCATAGAATCTGACCTTTATTTTTAGTTTTTATAAAACCTTTAATGGTTGCAAATCCATCAAAATAATCTATAATTTCAACAATAGTCATAGCCCCTAAAAGGAACACTAAAATTTCAGCTGTTTTACCTAAATGATGTAATAGAGTTTCCTCCATTAAGTGCATTTTCTCTTCATGCTCTAACAGTCCAAAATTATCTAATAATAAATGTTTTCCTGAATCGAACCATTGTGGAAAATTATCTATACCCAAAGCTATTAAGGCCCAAGATATAGCCATCATAACTAAAGCAGGAATAAGCTTATCAATTTTTAAATTATGTTCAAGGGTGATTGCTAAATAACCGATAACAAATACACCAATAATTATTGACTCCATATTTTATTTTATTACACTAATTGGCCTAAAGCTATTTCAAAGGCTGTTTTACTTAATTCTTGTTTTGAACTGTTTTGCTTATACACATTCTCTAAAGCTGTCTTGATAATTTCAGAAGTATCTTCAAAAATAGATTCATCGGTCATTTGAACGCGACGCTCCATAAAATAAGCAAAAACACGAGCCATACCACAGTTAGAAATAAAATCAGGTATTAAACTAACACGCTCATCGGTGTGTTCCATAATTGGTCCGAAGAAAATTTCTTTATCAGCAAACGGTACATTAGCTCCACAAGAAATAACTTCTAATCCACTTTCAATCATGGTATCAATTTGTGCTTGTGTAATTAAACGAGAAGCAGCACATGGTAAGAATATTTCAGTTTCTAAACCCCAAACTTTTTCATTCATTTCTGCAAACGGAATTAAGTTTTCGGCTTTTAAAGTATTATCAGTTTTATCTAAAAACAGGTTATTAATTTCTTCAAAAGTAAAGCCTTCTTCACGAATTAAACCACCAGCAATATCTATAATACCAACTACTTTAGCTCCCATTTTAGAAATATAAAAAGCAGCTGCTGCTCCTACATTCCCAAAACCTTGAACAACAACACGTTTTCCAACAACAGAACCGCCAAAAATATCATAATAATGTTTAACAGCTTCAGCTACACCAAAACCTGTAATCATATCTGCTACTGTATATTTTTGAGCAACACTTGGAGAATAATTTGGGTTTTCAATTACCTTAACAACACCCTGTCTTAATTGACCAATACGGTTTATTTTATCGGCTTGAGTTGGTTTAAAGTGCCCTTCAAAAACCCCTTCTTGAGGATGCCAAACACCACTTTGCTCAGTAATTGGAATAACTTCATGAATTTCATCAACATTTAAATCACCACCAGTACCATAATAACTCTTTAATAACGGAGATACCGCTTTATACCAACGTTCTAGAACGCCCTTTTTTCTTGGATCTTGAGGATCAAAATTAATACCCGATTTAGCACCACCAATAGCAGGGCCAGAAACGGTAAACTTAACTTCCATTGTTTTTGCTAATGATAAAACTTCATTAACATCTAAGCCTTTACGCATACGTGTTCCGCCACCAGCAGCACCACCACGTAAAGAATTTATTACAGTCCAACCTTCAGCTTCTGTTTCTGGATCTTTCCAATTAAAAACAATTTCAGGCTCTTTATTTTCGTACTTTTGAAGTAATTCTTTCATTATTATATTCTTATTTTAACTGGTAAGATTTTCTTTATTTGTCAACAAATATAAAAAACAATAAATCGGTAAATATTAATTTTACAATAATTTTATACCTTATATATTTTACCGGAACTATGATTGTGTTTTGCACCTGTTACACTAGCTAAACAATTTACCTTATTTTGAAACTTTAAAACACCTAATAATCCAAAAATTAAAGCTTCTTTATATTCTAGAAGATCGCTACTAGGAATGATGATTTCGACAGCAATTTGCTTTTTCAATTCTTCTATTAAAAATGAATTATAAGCACCACCTCCAGTAATTAGTAGTCTACCTGTAGTAACCTGCTTACCAATTTGCTCGACAACATGCGCTATAAATGTTCTTAATATATTGGGAACAGACAGATTATAACTGTCTATGAGTGGGAATATATAATTTCCAACCCATTCTAACCCTAAAGATTTAGGAGCTTGTTTTTTATAAAAACTCAAATTATTTAACGCTTGTAATAAACTTACATTACAAGTTCCGGACGCAGCTATTTTTCCGGCATCATCATATTCCAATCCTAAGTGAGTTACATAATGATTTAATACGATATTTACTGGACAGATATCAAAAGCTATGCGCTTGTCAGATTTATCGGTCGAAATATTTGCAAAACCTCCTAAGTTTAAACAGTAATCATAATTTGAAAAAAGCAACTTATCTCCTATAGGCACTAATGGAGCACCTTGTCCTCCGAGTAGCACGTCTTGAACTCTAAAATCGCAAACAACGGTGTGGTTAGTTAATTGTGCCAAGTTTTTTCTATTGCCTATTTGAATAGTCAGACCATTTTCAGGTTGATGTAAAGCTGTATGACCATGAGAACTAATAAAATCTAGGTTATAAATTTGCTGCTCATCTAAAAACTGATTAATTAAAGAAGCTAAATATAAAGTATAGTCTTGGTCAATAAGTTGTAATTCTTCAGGAGAAACGGCCACGAGCATTTTAAGCTTTTTTATCCATTCCTTAGTATAAGGTATTGTTTTACAACCTTTAAAACTGTAGCTCCAGACTTTATTATAGCTGAATTCAATATGTGCCAAATCAACACCATCTAGTGATGTTCCCGACATAACACCCAAAACATTATAGGTAGATTTTATCATATGATGTAAAAATACTAATCATTATTGAAAAAATGCTACTAAAACATTATCTTTGCCATCATTTTTTATCAAATCAACAATAATAAATTATTATGGATTTTACGCTTACAGAAGAACATATCATGATTCGCGACGCAGCGCGCGATTTTGCACAAACAGAATTACTACCAGGCGTTATAGAGCGTGACAACAAACAAGAATTCCCACAAGAATTAGTAAAAAAAATGGGAGATCTTGGTTTCTTAGGTATTATGGTAGACCCACAATACGGCGGAAGTGGTATGGATGCTATCTCTTACGTTCTTATTATGGAAGAACTTTCCAAAATTGATGCCTCGGCTTCTGTAATAGTATCGGTGAATAATTCATTGGTGTGTTATGGCCTTGAAAGCTATGCTAGTGAAGAACAAAAACAAAAATATTTAACCAAATTAGCAACAGGTGAATTTGTTGGTGCTTTCTGTTTAAGTGAACCAGAAGCTGGTAGTGATGCTACCTCACAAAAAACTACTGCTATAGATATGGGAGACCATTACCTATTAAATGGTACTAAAAACTGGATTACAAGTGGTGGAAGAGCTGATGTTTATTTAGTTATTGCTCAAACAGATAAAGATAAAGGACATCGTGGTATCAACGCCTTTATAGTTGAAAAAGGGATGCCTGGTTTTGATGTTGGACCTAAAGAAGATAAGTTAGGAATTCGTGGTAGTGATACACATACATTACAATTCAATGACGTAAAAGTTCCTAAAGAAAATAGAATAGGTGAAGATGGCTTCGGATTTAAATTTGCTATGAAAACACTTTCTGGTGGACGAATTGGTATTGCTGCTCAAGCTTTAGGTATCGCTTCTGGAGCTTACGAGTTAGCTAAAAAATACTCTAAAGAACGTAAAGCTTTTGGTACTGAAATTTGCAACCACCAAGCTATTGCTTTTAAATTAGCTGATATGGCTACTGAAATTGAAGCTGCTAGAATGTTAGTTATGAAATCTGCATGGGATAAAGACCAAGGTAATAACTATGATATGTCTAGTGCTATGGCTAAATTATATGCAAGTAAAGTTGCCATGGATACTACTGTAGAAGCAGTACAAATTCATGGAGGAAATGGATTTGTGAAAGAATACCATGTAGAGCGTTTAATGCGTGATGCTAAAATTACTCAGATTTATGAAGGAACTTCTGAAATTCAAAAAATAGTAATTTCAAGAGGTGTATTAAAAGATTAATAACCTTTTACATAATAGTATAAAAAAATCCCAATGCATGCATTGGGATTTTTTTATTTAAGAGTTTCTAAAACTAAACGTATTTCGCCATAACTATACTTATCATCTAATTGATGTTTTAAATCAGATAGGTTTTCAAATGTTTTATTAGGTATCAATTCCTTTAGTTCCTTAAAGTGTGTTTCTGGCATTAAATCGGTAGGCTTTATTTCGCCCGTAGGGATAAACGTAACCAAATGACCAAAAATAGTATTTTCATTTAACTCGCGTTCATCGGCTATTTCTGCTATACTTTTCCCTGACTTAAAAAGATTATAGGACTGTAACTTCGTGTCAATCTTTTTCGTTTGCTTCGTTTCACCTTTAAAAGCAGATGCTTGACTTTCAAAAGCAATATCATTATCATCACAAAACGTTTCAATAACCTCTAAAATGGCACGACCATATTTTTCAACTCGAACTTTTCCCATCCCATCTATTTCAAGTAATTCCTTTTCTGTAGTTGGTAGTGTTTCACAAATAGCATAAAGTGCCTTTTGAGTAAACACTTGGTAATGAATCAAGTCTTTTTCTTGAGCTATCTCATTTCTTAAAACTCTTAAAAGCTCAAAAAGTTCCACATTTGTGGTGCCATCAATTATGGTTTTTTTAGATTTTTTAGGTTTTTCTTTTGCAAGAAATACGGCTTTAGCTCGTAAATCTAGAAATGGTCGAGTTTTAAAACCATCCTTAAGTTCATTAAAATAAAGTGTTTTAGTGTCTATTAGCGTTTCAATAACATTACTATTCTTGAGAAGGTCGGATTCTATTGCCTGGTTATCTGTTGTAAATTTAAAATTTTTAAATTCAGGAATTAATTTGGAATCAAATTCAGTTTTAAAATAAAAAATAGCCTTTTTAAACCGCTCCTGAATTATAGAACTCGTTTCAGGCATGGATTCTTTAGCTGCAAGTGACATTAATTGACTATTAAAACCAGCACTTATTTTTAAAAAACTAGTAACCATTGTCTTTATTGCCATTATGGGGTTTTCTATCTGGCCCTCAAGACTACCTCTATTTTTATAATATATATCTAATATGCGATTAAGAGGATAAAGGAAATCATAGAAATAAAACACCTCGTTAATCAATCCTAACTGAAAATGCTTCTTTGACTCTTCTAAAACCTGATTATCAGGTTGGTTATTATTAGCCGTTTCATTAAACGATAAAACATGTCCATCACTAATAATTTGCTGAGAGGTAATCTTACTCTTTAAAACTAAACCTTCTAAAGATTTACAACGACTTAATGCAACATACGTTTGTCCATGAGCAAAAGCTCCTTGAGCATCAATAATTGCTTTTTCAAAAGTTAAACCTTGACTTTTATGTATAGTAATAGCCCAAGCTAAACGCAGTGGCAACTGTATAAAAGAGCCTATTTTATCTTCTATAATTGCTTTTGTTTCTTTATTTACGCTATAATTAATATTATCCCAAGTTTCGGGTGTCGTAACAATATCGAAATCATCATCCGGACAACGAACAACAACTTCATTAAAATTTAGGCTTACTACTTTACCTATCTTACCATTAAAATAGCGTTTTTCCTGCAAGCTATCATTTTTAATAAACATCACTTGCGCCCCTACTTTAAGAGATAATTCAACCTTATTTGGATAAGCATGTTCAGGAAATTTACCTGTTATTTCTGCTTTATATGTCTTAGCCTTGTGGTTAATAGATTCTAGTTCTAATTGATTGGTTTGTTCTGCACGATTATTATGAGTGGTTAATTGGATATACCCCGCATCAGGACTTGGGCTAAAATCTGGTTGATAGCGTTTGTTAAGAATAGCTTCCGATTCTAACGAAAGTTTATTATTTCTAATTTCATTTAAAATAGTAATGAATTCAGGGTTTTCTTGCCTGTATATATGCTTTAGCTCAATAGATATAGGCATACATTGCTGATAGGCATGACTACTAAAAAAGAACCCATTTTTGTAGTATTTTTTTAATAGAGACCATTCATGATCTTTAATAACGGGCGATAATTGTTGTAGGTCACCAATCATTAAAATTTGAACGCCACCAAATATTTTATTTTTGTTTCTAAAGCGTCGTAAGGTTTTATCTATTCCATCAAGTAAATCAGCACGAACCATACTAATCTCATCAATAACTAATAAATCCATAGATTTAATAATATTGATTTTTGTTTTACCAAATTTTCTATTAAAGCCTTGATTAGAACGCGTGTCGGTATCAGGTAAAATAGGCCCAAATGGTAATTGAAAAAAAGAATGAATAGTAACACCTTTAGCGTTAATAGCTGCAACACCTGTTGGTGCTACAATAACTGTTCTTTTTAGCGATTCATTTTTTAATTTATGAAGGAAAGTTGTTTTACCAGTACCTGCTTTTCCTGTTAAAAATAGGTTTCTATCAGTTTCATTTACAAACTGCCATGCTAACTCTAATTCTGGATTATTTTTCAAAAGAATAATATATAAATGTCTAGTCTATAAAATTACAAAATACTTATAACCTATATAAACTAATATAAAAGCTATTCACGACATGAGGCAAAAACAAATAAAACAAGCCTGATAAAAATGCCGTTTACTTATTAAATATGTGTAAATCCCTACAAACAATTACGGTTTTCCCGTAAAAGCTCCATATAAGAGTAAAATTTATGTGCATAAATTTTAGTTAGAGAAAAAATAGAGTAAATTTAAATCCCCTAAACTAATTAATTGCACAATATTCATGCAAAACCCAAATCATGAATTGGAGACTTCCATTCAATCGCCTATCACGTTTGCTTATTCTTTAGTATCCAAAAGTTCAGATGGTGTAACTTTTTGTAACCTCAGTACTATAAACACGGTTACCACCGATTCTAATTTTTTAAAACTTATAGGCCTTAATTCTAATACGGTTACTTCTAAATCATTAAACTGGGAAGACTTTCTATATATAGATAGTTTAGCGCTTATCAAACAGCATATTCAAAAAGCCCAATTAAATAAAAACCACACCTTTAAGGAAGAGTTAAAAATATATAATCAGAATAAAGATTTAGTATGGGTAAGTTGTACAGGTTTTATTGTAGAAACACCAGAAAAATTAACAAACACGCTTCTCATTGCTTACAATGATATAACGAAATATAAGAAAACCGAAAATAAGCAAGCATTAAGAATAAATCGTTTTGAGCAAGTTATTGATGGGGCTTATTTTGGTTCTTGGGAACATAACATCGAAACTGAAGAAGTAATTTTAAATAATCGTTGGGCAGAAATAATAGGATATAGTCTTGAAGATTTAGGTGTTATAACTACCGAAACTTGGAAAAAATATACACATCCTGACGATTGTAAAATAGCAGAACAATTATTTGAAGATCATATAAGCGGTAAAACCGATTTTTACGCTTGTCAGTTTCGAATGAAACACCGAAATGGCAATTGGGTTTGGGTATTTTCAAGAGGAAAAGTTACAAGCTACTCTCTGGACGGTAAAGCCAAATGGATTGCAGGATCGCATTATGACATTACGAACATTAAACAAAATGAAATAGAACTTAACCATCAAAAAAAATTACTAGAAGAAGTTAATGAAATTGCTAAAATTGGTGCTTGGGAATACAACATAAAAACAAATACGTTCTATTGGTGTTCTACTATTAAAAAAATTATAGAAATAGATGATGATTATGAACCATCTATCCCTGGTTTATCAGAGTTCATTATTAATGAAGAAGATGAAACCATAAGAAAAGAGAATATGGCAAATACCTTTAAAACCGGTAAGCCATTTAAGCATACATTACAAATTAAAACTAAAAAAGGAAACGTCTTATGGGTTAACATTATTGGAAAATTAAAATATACAGATGATGACCCTGTTACAATTTATGGTTTCTTACAAGATATTAACGAACAAGTAACTGTCAACGAGAACCTATCTCAAAAAGAAGAACAGTTCAAAAGAATTTTCAAATATGCCCACAATGGCATGTGCTTAGTTGGTTTAGAAGGTAATTTTTTAAATGTCAATACAAGCCTATGCAAAATGCTTGGCTATACAAGCAAAGAAATAAAAAAATTAAAATATCAAGATGTTACACACCCAGATTACCTAGAAAAAGACCTACAATGTGTACAAGATATTTTAAACAATAAAATAGAAAGCTATCAACTAGAAAAAAAATACATCCGTAAAGATGGTAGTGTAATGTTTGGATTACTATCAGTAACTATTGTAAAGGATAATGATGGGAATCCTATGTATTTTATATCTCAAATAAATGATATTACGGAGCGTAAGAATAATGAATCACTTTTAAAACATAATTCACATTTATTAGAGAGTGTTAACGAAGCAGCACAAATAGGTATTTGGGAATACGATTTAAATAAAGATGAAGTATATTGGAGTGATACCATTAAGAAACTAATGGGAGTTCCTCCAAATTACGAACCTAATTTAGACGATGCTATTTCTATCTTTAAAGAAGGAAAAGACCGAACTAAAATTTCAAACCTTGTTAGTAATGCAATAACAAAAGGGATAAATTACGACGTTAATTTACAAGTAAACACCAAACATAAAGGTGTAAAATGGGCAAGAACAATAGGTATATCTGAATATAAAAATGGAAAATGTCAGAAATTGTATGGTTTTTTTCAGGACATAGACGCTATTAAAAAAGCTGAACTACAAATAAAACTTAAAGAAGAACAATTTAGAACGACATTCAAACATTCTAAAACAGGAATGGCTATAATAAGTAGCAACGGAAAGATTCAAATGGCTAACCCAAGTTTGTGTAGTATGCTTAAGTACTCAGAAACAGAATTGAAAGAAATGAGTATTTATAATATTACATTTGATAAAGATTTAGCTTTTACATCTGAATTTCTAGAATCATTAACTTCAGGAAAAATAGATGGTAAAAATTTTGACAAACGCTATATAACTAAAAATGGATCTATAATTTGGGCAAATGCTACAGTAGCAGCTGTTAAAAATGATAAAGGTGAATTCACACATGTCGTTGCTCAATTAATTGATGTAACAGAAAACAAACTATTAAACGAAAGTTTAAAAGAACATAACAAGCGTCTGGTAGACTTTTCACATATCGTTTCACATAATTTACGATCTCATACCAGTAATATTAACATGTTATTAGATATTGGAAAAGATAAAAATCCGGACCTAATAGATAATGAAATATTTCAACACATGGAAACAGCTGCTAACAATATGAGTGAGACAGTTAATTACCTGAGTGAGATTGTTGAAATAAACACAAAATTAGACGAAAAATTAATAGCAGTGAATTTACAACCATATGTTCTTAAAGCTATTGAAAATTTTAAATCGTCACTTAAGGACATTAATTGTATACCAACTATATCGGTAGATGAAAATTTAAAAGTACTTGTTATACCAGAATACTTAGAAAATAGTATTCTAAATATAATAAACAACGCTATTAAATACAGGAATCCCAACAAAGCAGCAATAATAAATATTACAAGCG